>JBJOHE010000373.1:0-3763 GCA_046047895.1 Planctomycetota bacterium
TGGGACCGGGCCTGGGGCGAGGAACTCGTCCGCCGCTGGGATCTTCCGCTCGGCGACCGCGTGGGCCCGCTCTCGGTGGGCCAGAAGCAGAAGCTCGCCCTCGTCTTGGCCCTCGGCCACCGGCCAGAGGTGCTGATCCTCGACGAGCCGGTGGCGAGCCTCGATCCCGTAGCAAGGCGGTGGTTTCTGGAAACAGTGCTCGAGACCGTCGCCGACGGCGTGGGCACCGTGCTCTTCTCCACCCACATCACCTCCGACCTCGAGCGCATCGCCTCACACGTGGCGCTCCTTCGCGACGGCCGGCTGGAGTTTCACGACGAGATCGACGCCCTCAAGGACCGGATCAAGCGGCTGCGGATCACGGCCCCGGCCGACCTGCCCCGCGACCTCCGCCTTCCGGGCACGCTCCGGGCGGTCGTCCGCGGCAGCCAGGCGATCATCACGGTCGACGGCGTGAACGAGGGGCTCATCACCGAGGTCCGCGAGCGGTTCGCGGCCGACGTGGTGGTGGACGGCCTCAATCTCGAGGAGATCTTCCTCGAGCTTCACGACGGCGAGTCGGCTGCCGCGGCCGCCGTTGGGAGGTGACCAGATGGCATCCATTCGACGCCTGGCGCTCGTGCTCATGGCCATGCTCGCGCGGCCGTGGGTCTGGCTGATGCTCGGAGCCTGGGGACTATGGCCGGTTCTCCTCTTGTTCACGCACCTGCTGACGCCGTCGCTCACGCTGTCATCCGTGGCGGTCGTGCCCAGCCCCACGGTGCCGCCGAACGGCGGCGCCGACATCCGCCCCGATCAGCTGGCGACGATCACGGACTGGCACGCCCTCTGGACGCCCCAGTTCAGCATGACTGCGGCGGGCGAGCGCACGCTCGTTGAATCGGAGCGGGATCGCAGCGAACGACTCGGCGACTGGGACATCCTCGACCGGCTCCCGGCGCTCGAGCAGCTCTGGATGACCGCGCCCGATGTGCTCTCCACGGAAGGCTGGCGGCGGATCGGCGACCACAAGAGGCTCGAGCTTCTCTCACTCACTCACGTGGGAAGCGCCTCCGCTCTGAGCAACGCGAGCTTCGCCCGCGATGGCCGGGATGCGCTCGCGCGGCTCACCCGTCTCACGCACCTCGAACTTCACGGCACGGGGTCGGAGCGGGGAATCCTCCTGCCACCGCTGCCCGCGCTCCAGGTCTGCAGCCTCGAGTGGAAGCACCTCGAAGAAAACCTCACGACGCTCGCTGCGGGCTCGCCTCGGCTGCAGGTGCTCGCGCTGGACACGTATCCGCAGTTTGAGTTCACGCCCGGCATGCTCGCCGCACTCCGGCAGATGCCGGCACTCCACACGATCTATGTCGCCGCCGCGGTTCGGCCGCGCGACGAGCCGGCGATGGCCCGGCAAGTCGCCGAACTCGGGCGGGCGATCCCGAAGATGCACGTTCGACCGGGCTCGTATTCCGAGAAGCGGGTGAAGGCCGTGGGAGCTGCCGCGTTCGCCCACGCCTTTCTGTGCTGGGTGGTGTGGTTTCAGGCGGCGACCCTGCTGGCCACGCCGCTGGGGTGGATGCTGCCTCGCCGGATTCCACCGCATGTGGTCTGGCCGATCGCCGTGGCGGCCGCGGGATCTGCGGCACTCCTCATCCTCTGCCGAAGCTTCGGCGTCGCCTGGCTGCCGGCGGTTGGGCTCGCCCTGTTTGCCAGCGGTGTTGGATTGTACGGGCCGGTCATCGACGACACGCCCGGCTGGCCGACCCGACTCACGCACGCGGCGATCGGCGCCGACTACGCCGGTGGCCTCCTGATCGGCGGCACATTCATCTGGCCGGCGGCGACGGCCGATCGCTGGCTCATGGGGTATGAACCCGTGGCCGCCCTTGTCCTCGTCGTCGTGGCGGCCGCGTCACTTGGCTGGAAGATCGCGAGGGTCGTTCGACTCCCGCGAATCCTGGCCGAAGGAGGGCGGGAAGCTGCGGTCGTTTGGACCTTGGCCAGCGGCCAGGCCGGGTCACGTGCACCAACCACGCCATCAGGCCAGAGTGACCAGCGGTGGTGGCTGCCCGACGTCGCCATTGACCGACAACTGGCTCAGCCGCTCCCGACAGCCAAGGCTGCTGCGACACGATTTGCCGATCTGCTTCGACGGCCGCTGTCGCGGCGGCAGGTTCCGCTGATGATGGGATTCATGCTCGTCGCCGGCAGCCTCATGGCCGCGCTGCCCTGGATTCGTGGCGGGAACGCTTCCACATTTTCGCCCAGGGGATGGTCTGCGATGGTCGCAGTTCAGTTCGCCTGGCAGGCTGTCCCGTTGTCGCTCGCCATGACGGCCAGCCTGTGGTGGCAGCGGCGAGGCAGCCTGGTGCTCGACTTCCTCCGGCCGGTGTCGCGAACCGACTACTGGCTGGGGCTTCGCCGGGCGATTGCTAGCGACCTCATCCTGCCCCTGGCGGTGGTGGCCTCCGGCCTCGTGATGGCGGCAAGCTGGTGGAGCCAGGGCCACCTCCTCCCCTGGATCGTGTCCGGGCTGGGGTTCGGTGGCGTCGTCGCAGCGGTCCCGGCGATGCTGCTCGTCATCGCGACGGGCCGCCGGTCGCTCATCGCCACGACGATCGCCGCCGGTGTGCTCCTCGTGGTAGCGGGCGGGCTGGCCGCGGCGGTCGGTGAAGCGTTTTTCCACGTCTGGTATGGCGGATCCGTCCGCTCGTGGCGGGCCATCGCCGGGGCCATCATCGTCCTCGTTGCCGGCCTGGCGATCCGCGGTGGCGTGCTCCGGCGGCTCACCGACCAAGAAATCGGCTGAGCCGGCCGTCGTAGCCCTGCGGGATTTCGGTGGACACTCCTCGCCCACCCGCGGCATCACCATCCGGGCAACGGCGGGGTCGCGCAGGAGACCAGGTGACCGCGGAGATCATGCATCTGGAAAGCTGAACATCTTCAACGCCTGAGAGCCTTCGGCGATCGCATTCGCGTTTGTTGGCCAGTTGGCGGCGGAGGTAGGATCGCAGGCATGACTGGCAGGCAGTTCTACGACTGGCAGACCGCGGGCGGCGCCGATGACGTCATGCGCATGGTGGACGCGCTCGAGCGGGCTGAACTTCACTGGTGTGCAATCGGGGGGATCGCGGTCAATCATTGGGCTGCCGAGCCGATGGTTACCCGCGATGTCGATTTCGTCGTGGCCGTTGACGAGGTCGACCGGGCGGTGGCGGCGCTTGAAGCGGTCGGCTTTACGGCGGAGCGGCATCCCTGGTCGATCAACTTCGGCGGCCGCTCGCAGGTGAGTCTGCAGTTGAGCACCGAGGGTTTCTATCACGACTTCGCGGCGCGGTCTGTCCCGGCCGACGTCCACGGCATGCTGCTCCGCGTCGCCGCACTCGACGACACGCTGGCCGGCAAGATCAAAGCCTGGCGAACGCCGGAGCGGCGTCCCAGCAAGGCGATCAAGGACCTGGCCGACATCGCCCGGCTCGTGGAGGCCCATCCGTCCCTTGGCGAGACGCTCCCGGACGACGTCGCCCAGGCGCTGGCCCGTTGACGCGATCCAGGTCGTCTCTGAACCGTCGCACCTCTCCCTGCGGCGGTCCGGCGACAAGGGCGTCGGTTACGACCGAACCTCGTTCAGCGGACCCGATGAGTCGGCAAATCGGTCCTGCGGGGCGCCGACGAGATCGAGCATCGTGAGAAACAGGTCGCTCATCGGCCGCTCGGCCGGGAGCCTGAGGTGGCAGCCCGTCGCCAGCCGGCCTCCGGCCCCGCCGGCGAGCACCACCGG
>JBJOHE010000374.1:0-9891 GCA_046047895.1 Planctomycetota bacterium
TCGCTTCACGTCCGAAAAGCCCACCGGCGCGTGAGGTAAAGGACTGGGGAACTAGGATTCGAACCTAGACTAACTGGTCCAGAGCCAGTCGTGCTACCGTTACACCATTCCCCAAGGGTCGTGCCCATCGGGTCTCGCCAGTCCTCGAAGCGTACCTGACGGGTTCGGCTCCGGCAATTCCGGTGCGGATTTCCAGGCCGTTCGCTCCGCGTAGGCAGTGCCCTAGGCCATGGTCTACCACCGCCGTGCCCGCGCTCGAATTCCAATCCGGCCCCCGCCATGCCGAACGGCTCGTGCTCGAGCCGGGGCGGATCCTGATCGGCCGCCACCCCGACTGCGACCTCGTGCTCGATCTCCCGGCGGTGAGCCGCCAGCATGCGGCGGTGGTCGTGACCGACGAGGCCGCCTCGATTGAAGACCTCCGCAGCCGCAACGGCACGCTCGTCAACGGGACGGCCCTCACCGGCATCCGGCGGCTGCAGTCGGGCGACGAAATCGCCATCTGCGGCCAGCGGCTCGTCTTCACCGACGAGTCGGCCGGGACCGGCCAGTCGGCGGCGGGCTGCGTGCTCGACACCGGCTTCGAGGAGAGCGAGGCTGCCTTCGCCAACGAATCCGACGCGATGATCGTGTCGGAGCTTGCCCTGCCACGGCCCGCCACCGACGCCCCCATCGGGAGGCATGCCGAGGCCACCCTCCGGGCGGTGCTCGGCATCAGCCGCTCGATCGGGGCGTCGATCTCGCTCGGCGAGGTGCTGCCCCGGCTGCTCGACGGGCTCATGGAGGCCTTTCCCCAGGCCGACCGCGGCTTTGTGATGCTCGCGCAGCCGGCCACGGGGCGAATGACGCTCCGGGCCCGGCGGCTCAAAGACCCTGACGCGGGCCCGGTGCGACTCAGCCGGACGCTGATCGATCGGGTGGCCCAGTCTGGCCAGGCCGTGCTCTCGGCCGACGCCACGAGCGACACCCGGTTTCAGGCCAACGAGAGCGTGCTCGTGGGCCGAATCCGCTCGGTGATGTGCGTGCCCGTCGCGCGTGCCGACGGCCGGCTGCTCGGGGTGATCCAGCTCGATTCCCGGGATCTGCGGGCCGGCTTCGACAATGACGACCTCGAGGTGCTCGCGGGCGTGGCCGGCCGAGCCGCCCAGGCGATCGAGCAGGCGCTCGCCCATGACGAGGAAGTGGAGCGGGAGCAGCTTGAGCGGGATCTGGAGATCGCCCATCGCGTGCAGCAGGGGCTGCTTCCGAGCCGGCCGCCCGACATCCCCGGCTACGAGATCTTCGATTACTACGAGGCTGCCCGGCATGTCGGCGGCGATTTCTTCGCCTACGTGCCGCTGGCCGGCGACCGGCTGGCCGTGGTTTTGGCCGATGTCTCGGGCAAGGGGGTGGCGGCCGCGCTCCTGATGGCCGCCCTCTCGGCTGACGTACGGTACTGCCTGGCCAGCGAGCCCGACCTGGCCCGCGCCGTCTCGCGAATCAACGAGAGCTTCCTCCGCGGCGGCTGGGACGACCGCTTCGCCACGCTCGTGGTGGCGGTGCTCGATCCTGCGAGCGATGCCCTCACGATCTGCAACGCCGGCCATCTGCCGGTCTTCATCCGCACGGCCGATGGCAGCGTCCGGCAGGTGTCATGCGACCTCGGAGGACTGCCGCTGGGAATGCAGGCGGGTCATGCCTTTCGCTCCTGCACGATCAACCTCGAGCCGGGCGAGGCCTTCCTGCTCTGCACCGACGGAGTGACGGAGGCGATGGACCACGAAGGCCGCTGCTACGGGATCGACCGGCTCGAGGTGGCCCTCGGCCAGCCCGTGGAATCGGCGGCAGCCCTCGGCAAGGCAATCCTCACCGACATCGATCGGCATACGGCGGGAGCGCCGGGCAGCGACGATGTCTGCCTCGTCTGTGTCCGCCGCACGGGCCCGCCGCCGGCATAGCCTGCCCAGGTTCCGGGCCCGGCACACCGACGGCCGCCATGGAGGCCGCCGGCTGACCGGCCGATACCAGACAGCGGCGGCCGACCGGCCGCCTGTCCAGGGAGGGACGACGATGAGCTTTTTCCACTGGGTTCGTGAAGGGGTGCGGCAGGCGGTGGTGCTCGGCTTTGCCGACGCGATCGAAGACGTGGGCACCCGCAGCCGTGACGAGGATTTTGGGGCCACGCTGGCCCAATCGCTCCGCGAGCGGCTCGCCGTCTCCGCGGAGCCGACAGTGATCGAATCCTCGGGCTCGGCCAAGGGCCGTCGCCGGCTCGGCCGCTCGCTCGAAGCGATGCAGAAGGCGGCCTAGGCCCGCTCCTTGTCGGCCGCGCATGGAATCGGCAGGCTCACCTCGACGGTCGTGCCGCCCCCTAGCCGGGAACGAATCAGGGGCTCGCCGCCGCAGAGCCGGGCCCGCTGCCGGATGCCTTCCAGGCCGAAGCGGTCTTCGGCCACCCGACCCGGCTCGAAGCCGCAGCCGTCGTCCGTGACCCGGATCCGCACCTGATCGCCGGCGACCACGACCTCGACGCTGGCCGTCGACGCCCCGGCATGCTTGCGGGCGTTCGACAGGGATTCCTGCACGATCCGGAAGATGGTCGTCTCCAGCGAAGACGGGAGCCTGGCAGCGGGCAGGTCGTGCCGGAAGGTCACGGTCGGAATCTCGGTGCGGGCGTCGGCCACGAGTGATTCGATCGCCTCGATGATCCCCAACTCGTCGAGATCGGGCGGCCGCAGCCCGCTGATCAGCCGCCGGGCCTCGTCGGCGGCCGCCTGGAGGAGCCGCACGCCCCTGTGGAGTTCAGCCATGCCAGGATGGTCGCCGAGCGCCACTTCCCAGGCCTGGAGGTGCATGATCGCGCCGGCGAGGTATTGCGCCAGGCCGTCGTGGATCTCGTAGGAGACGAGCTGCCGCTCCCGCTCCTGGATGTCGATCAGCCGACGGAGGAGGTTCCGCTCCTGCTCGAGCGACCGCTCCGTCTCCTTGAGCGGAAGGATGCTCCTGGAGCAGGCCATCACCGCCGCGACCCGCCCGGCCACGAGCACCGGCCCGAGCTGCATCCGGTAGTAGTTGATGCCGCCCCAGGTCGGCGGCGACATGAGCTCGAGCGAGCGGAGTTCGGCGGTGGCAAAGACCTCCCCCACGGCCTCCGCGAGCAGGCTGGCCGACTCGGGCAAAACAAACTCCGTCAGCCGGCGGTCGACGAGTGCCTCGAGTGGATGGCCATCGCCGGGACGATTGAGATACCGGATCCGGCAGTCGCGGTCGAGCACGATGACGTGGTCGGCCGAAACCCGACAGACCGCCTCCCAGAGCGCGCAGCGGTCATCGAGCGCGCGGGCGGTGTCGCTCGGGTCTGCAGTCGCCATCTCGCCCCCTACGCCTGCTTCGGCCGAGGAATCCGGCCGCCAAACCCACCTCCAGGCCGCTTCCCTTTGCCCCGGCCGCGGCCCCGGCCGCCCCCCCCCTGCCCTCGGCCGCCGCCGGAGCGAAGGCCGGCGATTTCGTCCCGCAGCCGGGCGGCACGCTCGAAGTCGAGCTCGGCCGCCGCCTGCATCATGTCGGCCTCGAGCTGTTCGAGCAGTTCGGCCTGACGCTGCCGGCCCTCGTCGCTCTCGCCCACCACCTCGAAGGCCTTGGCTCGGGAGACCGCCTCGGCCTCGATCCCGGCCCGCAGCTCCTTTCGCACGGTCTCCGGCGTGATGCCGTGCTCGCGGTTGTATTCCTCCTGGAGAGCCCGGCGGCGGCGGGTCTCGTCCACCGCCAGCTGCATCGACTCGGTGACCGTGTCGGCATAGAGGATCACCCGGGCGTCGACATTGCGGGCGGACCGGCCGATTGTCTGCATCAGCGAGGTCTCGCTGCGGAGGAAGCCCTCCTTGTCGGCGTCGAGAATCGCCACCAACGACACCTCGGGCAGATCGAGCCCCTCGCGAAGCAGGTTCACGCCCACCAGCACGTCGAACTTCCCCGCCCGCAGGTCGTGGAGCAGCTCCACCCGTTCGAAGGCGTCGAGCTCGCTGTGGAGCCAGCGGCAGCGAACCTTCCGCTCTTGGAAGTAGGTCGAGAGATCCTCGGCGAGCTTCTTCGTGAGGGTGGTGACGAGCACCCGCTGGCCCGCCGCCACCACCCGGTCGATCTCGCCCGAGAGATGCACGACCTGCTGCTTGGCGGGCACGATCTCGATCACCGGATCGAGCAGCCCGGTGGGCCGGATCACCTGCTCCACCACCTCGCCCGCGGTCCGCCCCAGCTCCCAGGGCCCCGGCGTGGCCGAGACGAAGATCGTCTGCGAGAGCCGCTTCTCCCACTCGTCGAACATCAGCGGCCGGTTGTCGAGGGCGCTGGGCAGGCGGAAGCCGTGGTCGACGAGCGTCAGCTTTCGGCTGCGGTCGCCGGCGTACATCCCACGAACCTGCGGCACGGTCACGTGCGACTCATCGACGAAGAACAGAAAGTCGTCGGGAAAGTAATTGAAGAGCGTGGTCGGCGTGCTCCCGGCGGCCCGGCCCGAGAGCGGCCGCGAGTAGTTCTCGATGCCCGGGCAGAAACCCGCCTCCAAGAGCATCTCGATGTCGAACCGCGTCCGCGCGTTGAGCCGCTGGGCCTCGAGCAGCTTGCCCTGGCTCTTCAGTTCCTCGAGCCGCATGTCGAGTTCGGCCTTGATCGTGGAGACGGCCGCCCGCACCCGATCCTCGGGCATCACGAAGTGCCGGGCCGGATAGAAATACATCTCGTCCTTCCGGGCGGCCACCTCGCCGCTGGTCGGATGGATCACGGCGATCGACTCGACCGTGTCGCCCCAGAATTCGACCCGGCAGGCCAGCTCGTCGTACGGAGGCCAGATGTCGACCGAATCCCCCCGCACCCGAAACCGGCCCCGCTCAAGGCCCATGTCACCCCGCTCGTAATGCACCGAGACGAGCCGCTCGAGCAGCTGGTCGCGGGTGAGCGTCATGCCGCTGGCGAGCCTTACCACCATCGCCCGGTAGTCGTCAGGCGAGCCGAGGCCGTAGATGCATGAGACGCTCGCCACCACGATCACGTCGCGACGGCTCACAAGCGCGCTGGTGGCCGCCAGCCGGAGCCGGTCGATCTCCTTGTTGATCGCCGCATCCTTCTCGATGTAGATGTCCCGCTGCGGGATGTAGGCCTCGGGCTGGTAGTAGTCGTAATAGCTGACGAAGTAGTGGACGGCGTTGTGGGGAAAGAAGTCACGAAACTCGGCGTAGAGCTGGGCCGCCAGCGTCTTGTTGTGGGAGAGCACCAGGGTCGGCCGGCCCACCCGGGCGATCACGTTGGCCATCGTGAACGTCTTGCCCGACCCCGTCACCCCCATCAACACCTGCGACCCCCGGCCCTCGTCCACGCCCCGCACGAGCGCATCGATGGCGGTGGGCTGGTCGCCGGCAGGCTCGTAGGGAGCGACGAGTTCAAACACCCCGGGCTGCAGATCCGACTGCTGGCTCATCGGGCCTCCGGCCGCCGGCGAATCGGACGGATGAAGGGCCGGAGGGATTCGAGCGTGACCGGGCCGATCCCGGGGACCGCCAGCAGGTCTTCGGGCCCGGTGAACGGGCCGTGTTCCTTTCGATAGGCGACGATCCGGTCGGCCGTGGCCGGCCCGAGGCCGGGCAATTGGGCCAGCTCCGTCGCCCCGGCCGCGTTGATGTTCACGCTGAAGCCGGCCGCAACCGCCGGCGGAGCGTCGTGAGAGACGAGCCCGCCCGACAGCCCGCCGGACACCACAAACCACCCGGCCAGGGCGAGGATGCCGAGGAAGAGGCCTCCTGCCAGGAGCGGCTGGGCCGGCTCAGGCAGCAGGGCGGAGGCAGGTTCGTCGACGGGCATGGCGGTCAGGCTCCGAGCGGGTGGCCGAGACGGCGACGCTTCCCATAGGATACGCGGCCCGCACCGCCCCGTCGCCCTAATGCGTTTCTTGCTTCGCCCCGCCAGTCATGCCCGCCTTCGCCTCCGCCGTGGCTCCCGATTTTCAGCAGCTCGATTGGAACGAGCAGCTCGCCCGCCACGTCTGCCAACTCGCCGGAGGCTGGCTGGCCGAAGACCTGGGGCATGAGTGCGACTGGACAAGCCTCGCGGTCGTGCCCGCCTCTGCCCGGAGCGACCTGGCCGTGGTGGCCCGTCGGGCGGGGATCGTGGCGGGGCTGCCGGCCGCCGCGGTTGTGACCGCCGCGGTCGACCCCACGCTCCACTTCACGCCGCTGCGGGATGACGGCAGTCGAGTGGCCGCGGGTGAGACCGTGGCCCGGATCGTCGGGCTCACCCGCAGCGTGCTCACCGCCGAACGGACGGTGCTCAATCTTCTTGGCCGGCTGTCGGGCATCGCCACGGCCACACGACGGCTCGTCGATGCCGTCGCGGGCACCGGCTGCCGGGTCTACGACACCCGTAAGACCGTGCCCGGCTGGCGGCTGCTCGACAAATACGCCACCCGCGCCGGCGGCGGCTGGAACCATCGCCTCGGGCTCTACGACGCCATCCTGATCAAAGACAACCACCTCGCCGCCCTCGCCGCCGAGGGCATCACCCCGGCCGAGGCGGTGCGGCGGGCCCGGGCCTTCCTGACCGCGGCCTTCCCTGCCGAACGAGCCGCCGCGATGGTGGTGGAAATCGAGATCGATTCCATCGCCCAGCTCGAGCCCGTGCTCGCGGCCGGCCCCGATGTGGTGCTGCTCGACAACATGCAGCCCGACGAACTGGCCGGCTGCGTGGGGCTGCGAAATGCCAGGGCGGCTACCGTGGTGCTCGAAGCTTCCGGCGGAATTCGCGCAGAGACAGCCCCGGCAATCGCCGCGGCGGGCGTCGACCGAGTCAGCACGGGCTGGCCGACCCACGACGCACCGTGGCTCGACCTCGCCCTCGATTGGCCGCAGAAATCGGCCTAGACGCCAAGAAGCCGGTTCCGCTTCATCCGCCGCTCGGCACGAAGCCGCGAACGCCGGCGGGTCTCGCTGGGCTTCTCGAAAAACTCTCGCTTCCGCATCTCCTTCTTGATGCCGCTCCGCTCCACCAGTTTCCGAAACCGACGAACGGCCTCCTGGATGCTCTCACGCTCTCGAACCGTCAGCTTGACCATGCAGTCTCCGAAGTTGTCTGTCTGATTGATGATTGAAGGGACGTCGCCTGCCCGAACGGCCAGGCGGCCGGAATCAGCCGGCGGGGTCTGCTCCAGAATGGTGCGACGGCCGACCGGACGAGTCCAGCCCATGAGAATATCGGCTCGATCCGCAGACGTCCACCACAGGGCCTGGCCTCGACGGGAGGCATTGCCGCCACACCCCGTCCCGGCCAGAATGCCGCTCCCACGCCACCTGGACCGGGTGGCGGCCCGGACTCCGGCGAATCGGCGATGGTTTTTCCCGCGATCGTGGCGGTTTTGCTAGCGGCTGCGGCCGATCCGATGGAGTCGCTGGAGAACGCCCTCAGCCTCCCGGCCGACCTCGACCTCAGGCGGGAATTCGTGGCGGCCCTGGCG
This sequence comes from Planctomycetota bacterium, assembly GCA_046047895.1. Classification (GTDB taxonomy): domain Bacteria; phylum Planctomycetota; class Planctomycetia; order Pirellulales; family UBA1268; genus QWPN01. The sequence goes on from JBJOHE010000374.1 coordinate 7,478, forward strand.
GCAATCGGGCTGGTGACCCTGGTCCTACCCCGGGGCCGGCGGCGTCTGGCTGCCTGGCCACTCGGACTGCTCCTGCTGGCGCCGCTCCCCGCCGCGGTGCCCTTTCTGTTTCCCGACTCGGCCGAAGCCCCCGCCGCGGCGATCCTGGGCGCGAGATTCTTCTTTCTCGCCTCGCTCCTGCAATCGGCCCTGCTCTTCGTGGCGGTGGCGGCCTGGGAGCGGATCAGGCCGCCGCTGCCCCGCATCTTCCTCGACGTGCTTCGCTGGCTGATGGTGGCCGCCGCCGTGGTGGCGATCCTCTCGGCGGCCGGCGTGGAACCGGGCAACTTGTTCACCGGCTCGGCGGTGGTCACGGCCGTGCTGGGCTTCGCCCTCAAGGACACGCTCGGCAATGTGTTCGCCGGCCTGGCGATCCACGCCGAGCATCCCTTCGAGATCGGCGACTGGATTCAATACGACGGCAATCCCTCCCACATCGGCAAGGTGACGGAGGTGAATTGGCGGGCCACGAAGGTGATCACGCTCGATGAGGCGTATGTGATCGTGCCGAACGGCCAATTGGCCCAGGCCTCGATCAGAAACTTCACCAAGCCCGATCCCTGGTCGCGGCGCAGCCTGTTCGTGGTCACTCCCTACGCCGTGCCGCCCCAACGCGTCCAGCAGATCATCCTCGACGCGATCAAGGGGAGTTTCGGGGTGCTCGAACATCCTGCCCCGTCGGTCGTCACCAATGCCTTCACCGAGCGAGGCGTGGAGCACTGGGTCAGGCTGTTCACCACCCAGTTCGACAAACGCGACCGGGTGGACGGCATGGCCCGCGACCGGATCTGGTACGCCCTGGCCCGCCATGGCATCGAGATTCCCGTGGCCACGCACGCGATCCGGCTCACCCCCCTGCCGCCGCCGGCCCCCGACGACCAGGCCGCGGTGGTCGAGCGGCGGGCGGCGAGCCTCGCCCAGATCGGAATGCTCGAAGCCCTGGGCGGCGATCTCCTCCGGCAGGTGGCGACCGAATCCCCGGAGCGGGTCTTTGCGATCGGCGAGCCGATCATCCGGCAGAACGAAGCCGGCGAGAGCATGTTTGTGATCTTGTCCGGGCGGGTCGAGGTGACCGCGGGCGACGCGGGCGGCTCCGCGGTTCGGCTCGCGGAACTCGCAGCGGGTGATTTTTTCGGCGAGATGTCGCTCCTGACGGGCGCGGCCCGGGTCGCCACGGTCACGGCCACCGAAGAGACCCGGGTGGTCGAGGTTTCCAAGGCGGTCTTCAGGCAGGTGCTCGAGGCCCATCCCGAACTCGTGACCGAACTCGGCCGAGCCCTCCAACGCAGGATGGCGGAGCGGGCCCAGGCGGTGGCGGGCATTCCGGCCGCCCCGCCGGAGGTACAGGACATCTTCCAGAGGATTCGCGACTTCTTTTCCCTGTAGGCTGGAACTGCGGCCCGGCTGAAAAAAGCCGCTGCCGACCGGTCGCACGGCCCCAAGCCATCAGCCCGAGCGAGGATCACTCCCGGATGCGAATCGAACTCCTGCCGTCGAGCGTGCCGGCCTCCGACTCCCAGTTTCTGGTGTCCTTCCTCGTCAACGACGCCGTGGCGGTCGACGCTGGTTCGCTCGGCCTGCTCGCCGACCTCGACCGGCAGCGTCGGGTGCGGCACGTGTTTCTGACCCATGAACACATCGACCATATCGCGACATTGCCGGTCTTCCTCGAAAACGTCTACGAGCCCGGCCCCGAATGCGTGGAACTGCTCGGTGCCGCCGACCTGCTTGACTTTCTCCACCGCGACATCTTCAACGGACGGGTCTGGCCCGATTTCTTCGATCTCTCGAGCGGTGAGAATCGGTTCGTTCGCGGCACGGCCGTGGTGGCCGGCGGGAGCCTTGTGCGGGCCGGACTCACGGTCACGCCGCTCCCGGTCACCCACGGCATCGACACGCTCGGGTATCTCCTCGACGACGGCCGGGCGGCGGTGGCCCTGCCCTCCGACACCGGCCCGACCGACGCTCTCTGGACGATGCTCGCCGCGGCGGACCGCCTCGACGCCGTGTTCCTCGAGGTGAGTTTCCCAAACGCCCATGCCGATCTGGCCGCGACCACTGGCCACCACTGCCCGGCCACCTTTGCCGCGGAACTCCGCAAGCTCGACCGGCCGGTCCGCTGGATCGTCGTCCACCGCAAGCCGCGTTTCGCCGCCGAGATCGCGGCTGAGTTGGCAGCCCTCGATCTCCCCAACGTCGAACTCGTCGTGCCGGGGCGAGGCTACGAGTTCTGAGCCGCATCCGCCGGGCCACAAAACAGAGAACCCCGCCCCTCGTTCGCACGAGGGGCGGGGTCTCACCGACAGTTGCGTATCGTTTCAGGCTCAGGCGGCGAGCCGGCGAGCCTTCGCCTTGCGGCGGCGGTTCCATTCGAG
>JBJOHE010000375.1:0-8532 GCA_046047895.1 Planctomycetota bacterium
CCTTGCGACCCGGCCAGACGCCGATCGAAATCCTGCATGCCGAGGTCGTCGGCGAGGAAACGATCTATTGGGAGGACGGGCTCGTGCAGGCCCATCTCGTGGTCTACCGCGAGGATCCGACCAGCGATCGCGAGCCTCGCTGCCGGCTCTGGGTCGATCGCCGCGGCCGCGTGCTCCGACAGGAGGCGGCGATTCTGGGAGCGCGGGTGGCATTCGTCCGCCAATCCGACGCCGACGCCGTCCGCCTCGCTGAAAGCGATTCCCTCGGTGAGGCCGCGCCGCCGGTTCCGCCACCGCGACTGGAGGCAGTTGAAAAACCATGATCGAATTCGACCACGTTTCCCGAACCTACGGCCCCAAGACGGCGGTGGCGGACCTCTCCCTGGCGATTCCGCGGGGCGAACTCTTCGCCCTGCTCGGACCGAACGGCGCCGGCAAGACCACGAGCATCAAAATGCTCGTCGGCCTGCTGCACCCTTCGCAGGGCTCGATTCGCATCTGCGGCCACGATGTCGTCGCCGACCCTCGGGCCGCCCATCTCCATGTCGGCTACGTGCCCGACGAGCCCTGCCTCTACGACAAGCTCACGGGCCGGGAGTTTCTCTGGTTCATCGCCGACATGTTCGGCATGCCGCGGCACCTCGCGGGAGACCGGATCGACCGTGAGATTGCCTGCTTCGAACTGGCCGAGTTCGCCGACGACCTTTCGGAGAGCTACTCCCTCGGCATGAAGCAGCGGCTCGTGTTCGCCGCCTCGCTGCTCCATGACCCGGATGTGCTGGTGCTCGACGAGCCGATGGTGGGGCTCGATCCCCGCAGCGTGCGGATCGTGAAGGACCTGCTCGCCGCCCGCACCCGGGAAGGAATGACCGTCTTCATGTCCACCCACACCCTGGCGATGGCCGAAGAGATGGCCGACCGGGTGGGGATCATGGTACGGGGCCGACTCCGGTTCCTGGGCACCGTGATGGAACTCCGGGAACAGGTGGCCCTCGAGGCGACTTCGCTGGAGCAGCTCTATCTCGAACTCACCGGATCGGCCGGGGGCGATCCATGATCCGTCCGGCCCCTGCGGGTGAGTCGGTCCGGCTGATCTCGCTCGACGAGGAGGCCCGGCTCTTCCTTCGCCTGCGGATCGCGCTGGTCTGGCAGGCGGTCCGCTCGATGCTCGTGGGGAGCCGGCTGCGGCTCTCGCTCGTGATCCTGCTGAGCGGGCTCTTCTGGGGTGCGCTCTACGGACTGTTTCACGAAGCGTTCACGTTTCTCGACGTGCTGCACGCCGACGTCATTCCGCTCCTGTTCAACGCCTTCTTCTCGTCGTTGATGGTGATGCTCGTCTTCTCGGCCGGAATCCTCCTCTACGGCGGGCTGTACTGCTCCCCCGAATCCCGACTGCTGCGGACGCTGCCGGTGCGGGCCGAGACGATCTTCTCCCACAAGTTTCGCGAGGCGATGTGGTTTTCCAGCTGGGGCTTCGTGCTGCTCGGCAGCCCGATGCTCGTGGCCTACGGCGTGGTTCGGGACGCCGCCTGGCCCTACTACGCCCTCCTGCTGCCCTTCATGGTTGCCTTCGTGGTCATTCCCGCGGCCTGCGGCGGAATCTGCTGCATGCTCCTGGTGGGTTGGCTGCCCCGGCTCAGGCTCCATCTTCTCACCGTCGGAGTCACGCTCGTCTGCCTGGCGGCCCTCTGGTTCGGCTGGACGCTCCTGACCGAGCCGAAGGCTGATGCGATGTCGGCGGCCTGGTTCGAGCGGGCCTTCGCCCGACTCCGGATCACCGAGCAGAAGCTGCTGCCGAGCTGGTGGCTCGCCAGCGGCCTGCTCGAGGCGGCCCGGACGGAGCGGACGGGCCGGATCGACGGAGCGGCGGTCGCGGAAGCGGTGAAGTTTCTCTCGCTCCTCATCGCCAATGCCCTGATGCTCCAGCTTGTGGCCGCCTGGATCGCGCGGATCGCCTATCGCCGCGGCGCGAGTCATCTCGTGGGCGAAGTGCCGGCCCGGCGGCGGCGGCGGACCGGCTGGCTCGATCGCCTCCTCGCCGGATCGACCGCCTCGCCCGGCCGCCCGCTCCGGCTGCTCTTGGTCAAGGATCTGAGGATCTTCCGCCGCGACATCTCCCAGTGGTCCCAGTTTCTGATCTTCTTCGGCCTGCTTGGCCTCTACTTCGTGAACCTCCGGTCGTTCAACTACCACAACACCTACGCCTCGATGATCGGCTTTCTCAACCTCGCCGTGGTGGGGCTGATCCTCTCGACCTTCACCACCCGGTTCGTCTACCCGATGATCAGCCTCGAGGGCCGCCGGTTCTGGATCCTCGGGCTTCTGCCCGTGGAGCGGGATCACATCGTCTGGTCGAAGTTCCTGTTTTCCTTCGTCGGGGGAGTCGTGCCCTGCTCACTCCTCGTGCTGCTCAGCGACTGCATGCTGGGACTCCCCTGGGCGTTGATCGCGATCCACGAATTCTGCTGCCTGCTGCTGTGCGCCGGGTTGTCGGGAATCGCGGTGGGACTTGGCGCCCGGATTCCCGATCTCCGCGAGTCGTCGCCCGCCAAAATCTCCTCGGGGTTCGGCGGCACCCTCTGCCTGGTGCTGAGCTCGCTCTACATCATGCTGGTGGTCGTCACGGCGGCCGTTCCCAGCCACCTGTTTCTCCTGTCTCGCACCCTCGGCCCGGCCCTGGTGGCCGGCGACGGCCTGCTGGCCACTGCGGGCGGCCCCTGGGGAACGGCCGTGAGCCTCGCTGTCGTGGGGCTGGCGGGCCTGGCGGCCACGGTGATTCCGATGACCCTCGGCCTCCGGGCCTTCCGCAGCCTCGAGGGCTGACCGCCGAGAGCCCCGGTTAGCCGACGGGCCGGTTTGCGGTTGCTTTGGCAGGCCCGGATCCGGATGATTCCCGGCCACAGGGTTTTTCATGATCCGCCAGGCTGCCCTCCAATCTGCATCCCAGCTCCCGCCAGTTCGGGTCGGCGCGGTGCAATATCTCAACACCCGCCCCTTGGTCGAGGGGCTCGCGGCTCCCGACCTCGACCTCTCCTACGACCTGCCCAGCCGCCTGGCGGACCGGCTGGCGGCCGGCGAGCTCGACGTGGCCCTCGTTCCGTCGATTGAGGTCTTTCGCCATCCGGAGTTTCGCATCGTCTCCAACGCGTGCATCGGCTGCCGGGGGCCGGTGATGAGCGTGAAACTCCTGTTCCGGGTCGCACCGCACCAGGTCCGCTCCCTCGCGGTCGACGAAGGATCCCGCACGAGCGCCGCCCTCGCCCGGATTCTCCTGGCCGAACGACACGGCGTGTCGCCGCGGATCGAGCCGCTGCCGATCGGATCCACCAGCGACGACACCCAGGCCGATGCGATTCTCCTGATCGGAGACCGGGCGCTCGGCTCCGTGGCCGGCAGTGGCTCATTCCAGCTCATTCAGGATCTGGGGGACGAATGGTGCCGCTGGACCGGGCTCCCTTTCGTGTTCGCCGTCTGGGCCGCCCGCCCGGGTGCCGACTCGGCTGAACTGGCTGCCCGGCTGGAAGCGGCCCGAGACCGCGGGCTGCGACACCTGCCGGGGATCGCAGCGGCGGAAGCCGCAAGGCACGGCCTCACGGTGCCCCAGTGCCTCGCCTACCTTCGTGACAATCTCCACTATGATGTCGCCGCCGCCGAACTCGACGCCCTGCGGCTGTTTCGCGAGCACGCGATCAGGCTCGGCCTCGTGCCCCGCCCCAACCGGCTGCACGTTCCCCAAGGCTCCCCGGCATGAACCCAGCACTCCGTGACTCGCTCGATGCCGTGTCCGAGGGTGAGCGGCTCTCGGCAGGAGATGCCCTGGCCCTGCTCGAGTCCCACGACCTTGCGGCGATCGGCCGGGCCGCCGATGCCGTCTCCCGTCGGCTCCATCCCGAGCCCTGGCGGACCTACAACATCGACCGCAACATCAATTACACGAACATCTGCTCTGCTGTCTGCGATTTCTGCGCCTTCTACCGCGGCCCGAAGGATCCCGAGGGCTACGTGCTCGACCGCGACGTACTGCTGCGGAAGATCGAGGAGACCGTGGCTCTCGGCGGCGACCAGATTCTCCTTCAAGGAGGCATGCACCCCACCCTGCCGCTCGAGTGGTATGAGGAACTGCTCCAGGACATCAAGGCCCACTTTCCCGCGGTCAATGTCCACGGCTTCTCGCCCCCCGAGATCCACCAGTTCACCAAGATCGCGAAGCTGCCGCTGCGGGAGGTGCTCGAACGACTGGCGGCCGCCGGCCTCGGTTCGCTGCCGGGTGGTGGAGGCGAGATCCTCGTCGACCGGGTCCGATCGGCGATCACCCGCGGCAAGGTGATGACCGACGACTGGCTCGAGGTCCATCGCCAATGGCACCGACTCGGCGGTCGGAGCACCGCCACGATGATGTATGGCCACGTCGAGACGCTGGCCGAGCGGATCGAGCACCTCGAGCGGCTGCGGCAGCTTCAGGACGAGACCGGAGGCTTCACTGCCTTCATCTGCTGGTCGTTCCAGCCCGACAACACCCAAATGGACGACATCCCGCCTGCCGGAGCCTTCGAGTATCTCAAGACCCAGGCCGTGGCCCGGCTCCATCTCGACAACTTCGCGAACATCCAGTCGAGCTGGGTCACTCAGGGCCGTGACATCGGCCAACTCGCACTGCTCTTCGGCGCGAACGACATGGGCAGCCTGATGATCGAGGAAAACGTCGTCAGCGCCGCGGGCACGGTGCACCATCTCACGCTCGACGAGATGAAGTCGGCGATCCGCGAGCTGGGCTGGATTCCCCGGCGCAGGAACGTCTTCTACGAACTCTTCGAGGACGAGCCCGAGGCCGTGGTTCCGTCGGCGGACCGGCCCGGATACCTGCCACTGCCCGTTGCCGCGGCTGTTCCGTGACCGCGGCGGGGCTGCGAGCGACCCGATTTATCGTTCGAGCCCGTTGGCTTCTGCCGATGTGCGGGCCGCCGATCGAGTCGGGCTGGCTCAGAGTCGAGCATGGGCTCATCACGGGCCTGGGCCGCGGTTGTCCCCCAGCCAGACCGCTGCCGGTGGCCAATCTCGAAGACGCGATCCTCCTTCCGGGGCTCGTCAACGCCCACACCCATCTGGAGTTCTCGGGCCTGGATGCCGCTCTGCCGGTCGGCGCCGGGCTGCCGGATTGGATCGCCCGGCTGGTGCGGCTGCGCCGGGAACGTGATCCGGAAGCAATCGATGCGGTGGTCGCGGCCGGGATCGAAAGCGGGCTCGCCGAAAGCGGGGCGGCGGGTGTGACGCTGCTCGGCGACATCGCCACCCGGCTGCCTCCGGCAACGCGACCGGCCCCGGGACCGTCGACGGTCGTATTCCGAGAGGGGCTCGGGCTTCGGCCGGCGGCCGGCCACGCCGCGGAGGCCGGCACGCGGGCCGACCTCGACCGGCTCGGTCGCCGGAGCCAGCCCGCCGGGGTCTCGCCGCATGCCCCCTACTCGGTCGCTGCGGGTCTGGGCCGCCGCCTCGTTGCCGAGGCCGTCTGCCGCCGCCTGCCGGTGGCCATGCACCTCTGCGAAAGCCTCGAGGAAGAGGAGCTTCTGGCCACCGGCCGCGGCCCGTTTCGTCGCCTGCTCGAGGACCTCGGCGCCTGGGATGCAGCCATCCCGCCGCAGCTCCTGCCTCCGGCGGAGTGGATCGGCCTTCTGGCCCGAGCCCGCCGCGGAATGGTGGTGCATGCCACCCACATCGATCGCGATCCGGTGGCCCTCGCCCGGCTCGCCCGGCACCGCGACCGGCTCGCCGTGGTCGTCTGCCCCCGCACCACGCAGCTGATCTCCGGCCGCCTCCCGCCCCTGCCCCTCCTCCAGGCAGCCGGCCTGCGAGTGGCGATTGGCACCGACAGCCGGGCTTCGAACCCCGATCTCTCTCTCCTGCCGGAGTGCCGACAGCTCGTCGATACCGGCCTTGTGTCGCCGGAGGAATCGCTCCGCATGGCGACGCTCCACGGCGCCTGGGCGGTCGGCCGGGAGCGGCACAGCGGTCGGCTCGCGGTTGGCCGGCCCGCCGATCTCGTGATCCTCCGGCCAGCCGCGCGGCCGACCGATCCCTGGGCTTCCGCCCTGGATCCCACCACGGAGATCACGGCCACGCTCGCCCACGGCCGGCTGATCGCCGGTGGATGACCAGACAGCCGCGGAGAGCTTGCCGCCTACAGCCGGCAGTTGGCAATCCGGGTCTCGATCATGGCCACGGCCCCGATCGCTTCGAGCTGCTCGATGATCGAGTGGGCCTCGCTTCGCCGCACCATCGCCCGCACGGCACACCAGGCCGAATCTTCGAGGGCCATCACCGTGGGTGACTTGAAGCCGGGGGTGAGCTGCTCGGCGTCGGCCAGCCGGGCCCGCGGCACATTGTATTCGAGCAGCGACCAGCTTCGGGCAATCACGATTCCCTCGAGCCGCCGGACGATCCGGTCGGCCAGCTCCGGATGCGAGATCTGCGGATCCTGCACGAGCACTGTCTCGTAGCGGCCGATCTCGTCCATCACCCGCAGCCGGTTGGCGGCGAGGGTGCTGCCGGTCTCCACCAGATCGACGATCGCGTCGGCCACACCGAGCGCGATCATCACCTCGACGCTGCCGGAAAGCTCTACGAGGTGGGCCTCGACGCCTCGCGCAGCGAGCCAGTCGCGGGTGATGCGGGGAAAGCTGGTGGCCACCCGCCGACCGGCAAGCTGCCGCGGGTCGGTGATTGCCGAGTCGTCGGGCACGCACAGGGCGAGCCGGCAGCTCCCGACTCCCAGGTCGAGCCGATGCACCACCTCCGCGCCGCTCTCGGCCACGAGATCAGCCCCGGTGATCCCCAGGCCGATCGCTCCTTCGGCCACGAGCACCGGGATGTCGTCGGTCCGCAGGAAGGTGATCTCGATCGGCATGTCCTTGCAGCGGGCGAATAGGCTCCGGTCGCTGCGGCGAAAGGAGAGCCCCGCATCGACGAGCAGTTGGCAGGCAAGGTCGGCCAGCCGACCCTTGCTGGGCACCCCGATCCGCAACAGCCAGTCATCCTGGTCGCTCATGCTCCGCCTCCATCCGCCTTGCGGGCCGCCTTCTCGTCGAGCCCCGAGACACCGAACCGCCGGGCGAGTTCCTGCTCCACGCCTGCCAGTGTCAGATCGCGGCAGGCGAGCAGTACCAGCGTGTGATAGATGAGATCGGCCGCTTCAGCCACCACACGGTCATCGGGCTCGGCGGCCGCCGCCCTGACGAGTTCGCCGGCCTCCTCCTCGACCTTCGCCCCGGCCGCGGCCGGCCCGCCGGCCAACAGCCGGGCGGTGTAGGATCGTGTCGGATCGCCCCCTTTTCTCCCGGCAATCACCTGTTCCAAGGCCCCGAGCACCGCGCCCGTCCGCCGCTGCGATGTCTGCGAATCCACCACGGCCGTTCCTACCTGCCGACGCCGACCGGCCGGATCCGCTCCAGCCGCCTTCGGCGAACTGCCCAACTGTAGCATGCCGCCCCGACCGCCCCCCGGTCGGCCCCCAGCTCGGCCCCGATTGCTGGGTTTTGTCGGGGCCCACCGCCGCCGGCAAATCGGCCCTGGCGATCCCGCTGGCCCGGCGGCTGGGGGCGGAAATCGTGAGTGTCGATTCGATGGCCGTCTACCGCGGCCTCGACGTGGGCACCGCCAAACCCGCGAGCCGCGATCGGGAGGCTGTTCCCCACCACTGCCTCGATCTCGTGCCGGCAGCGGCCGGCTTCAGCGTGGCCGATTGGCTCGCGGCCGCGGCCGCTGCCGTCGAAGGCTGTCGGGCTCGGGGCCGCGGGATCCTTTTCGTCGGCGGCACGCCGCTCTATCTGCGAGCCCTCCGCGACGGGCTGGCCGAACTTCCCCCGGCCGACCCCACCATTCGCGCCGCCCTCGGCGAAACAGCGGCCCAGATCGGCACGGCGGCACTCCATCGCCGGCTCGAGCAGGTCGACCCCGCGTCCGCTGCGCGGATTCACCCCAACGACCTCAAACGCATCATAAGGGCCCTGGAGGTTGCCGAACTGACGGGCGAGCCGCTCTCCGCCGCCTTCGCCCCGGCGCCCGACCCACTGTTCGAATCCCGGCTGATGATTCTCGATGTGACCCGACACCAGCTTGCCGAGCGGATCGACCGCCGCGTCGAGGCGATGTTTGCCGGCGGCCTCGTCGAGGAAACCGAGGCCGCCCTGGCCGCCGCCGGCATCGGCCCCACCGCCTCCCAGGCCGCCGGCTACACCGAGGCGATCGACCTCCTGGCCGGCCGGATCGACCGAGCCGAAGCCATCCGCCGCACCAAGCTTCGCACCCGGCAGTTGGCGAAGCGGCAACGCACCTGGCTCCGCAGCTTCAAAACCGCCACGTGGATCGGGGGCTAGCGGAGCGCCCGGCGGTCGAGTGGCAAGGCCGCTCGTCCGCTTCGGGCACTTCAAAACCCGCATTTCGGCCGGGGTCGTCCGTGTCCCTGAGCCGGCCTAGGAAACCAGCGAAGCCAGGATGGCGAAGCGCAGTTTCCTCGGAGTGAGCGAAGGCCACGAAGGC
>JBJOHE010000376.1:0-4440 GCA_046047895.1 Planctomycetota bacterium
CCGACTGCCCGCCCCTGAGGCGGTCGCCGACTTCGCCTCCGGCATGCGGCTCGACGAGTTGCCGCTGCTCGAGCTGCCCGAGGTGGCAAGCTCCGGCGACTGGTTCTCCAGCAGCGGCTGGTATGGCGGGGCGGAGGTGTTGTTTTTCGACCGCAGCCGGGTGGATCGGCAGGACGTGGGTGAGGAACGCAATGCCGCGACAGGCGCCCTCGTCGACACGTTCACCACTACACCGATCCCCTTCGATCTCGCCCCCGGCGCGCGGATCACGATCGGCGACTGGCTCGGCCGCGACCATCTCGACCGCGACCGGAGCCTGGAGCTGGTCTATTACGGCGGCTTCTCGTTCTTCCAGCGAGACACCCGCAACGCACTGCCGGGCGACGTGATCATCACCCCGCTCGACCCGACGTCGCCCTACTTCGTGGGCACCACCTACGAGACCACCCACCACACGCTCTTCAACAGCCTCGAAGGCAACTTTCGGCTGGCCCGGCGACTCGGTCGCGACCAGCTGGTGATGAGCCCCAACGGCACCTGGACGCGGCGGGCCCCGCGGGGCTTCCTCCCGGCCCTCCTGATCGGCACACGGGTGGTCAATCTCAACGACTCCTTCACGCTGGCCACGGCCGCCCCCGACCGATCGGGCAGCTATGACGTCGACACGCAGAACTGGCTGTGGGGGCTGAATGTCGGCGGTGAGCTGGTGAGCCGCAACGAGTTTTTCTTCTGGGGGCTGCGGGGCCGCGCCACACCGTCGATCAACTTCGCTGCCACGCAGCAGGCGGCGACCGGAGCCGCACCAGCCGAGCCGCCACTCGATCAGGCGGGATCGGCGACCCGCTCGACCGCCGGGTTCGTCGGTGATCTCTCGCTCTTCGCGGGCTGGCAGATCACACCCCGCTTCGCGGTCAAGGCGGGCTGGGACTTTCTCTGGGTGGCCGGAATCGCCACCGCGCCGCGGCAATTCAATCTCGCCACCACCCGCACCGATCCGATCGACCCCGGCGGGCAGATGTTTTTGAACGGTCTCGCGCTTGGCTGCGAAGGCCGGTGGTGAGATCAGCTCGCGATGGCGACCGCGACGGCCTGACCCGTCGAGCAGAGATTCACCGAGATCGCCGTCGGCGGCCGGCCGGCAAGCGGCCCGCCATGCACGACATTCACCGGGCAGAGTGGGTCGGGTGTCTCATAGTTGAGCGTGGCCGGCACGAGCCCCTGCTGGAGGCCGAGCACGCTGGCGGCCAGTTCGACCACGCCGCCGCCGGCCCCGAGGTGTCCGAAGAAACTCTTGGGCGCGGTGACCGGCGTGTCGCCCAGCACTCGGGCGATCGCCGCCGCCTCGGCCCGGTCCATCTCCACCGTGCCGACACCGTGGGCGTTGACATGCCCGACGTCGGCCGGCTTGAGATCGGCGGCGCGAAGCACGGCTTCGAGCGCCAGCCGCAACGATTCGCCGGTGAACTTTTTCTGCCGCGTCGCCGGCTCGCAGCGGGCCGCGGTGCCGAGCAGCCGGCCACGGATCGTGGCCCCGCGTCGCTCGGCATGCTCGCGCGCCTCGATCACGATCGTGCCGGCACCCTCGCCATTCACGAGACCGTCGCGATCGCGATCAAACGGCCGGCAGGCTTTGGTGAAGTCGTCGGCCCGATGGGAGAGGAGCGAGTCGCCCCGCGCCACCAGCGCCGTGGGGTGGAGTCGGCAGCCGGTGCCTCCCACGAGCATGATGTCGGCCCAGCCGCGGGTGATCACGCTGGCCGCCTCGGCGAGCCCCAGCAGCCCCGACACGTCGCCGAGCACGATCGAGTTGTTGGGGCCACGGGCATCGTGGGCGATGGCGATATGAGAGGCGGTCATGTTGGGCAGGTGCTTGAGCAGCCAGAGTGGATGCACCTCTTCGTGGATCGCCTCCGACCAGGCCTGAAAATCAAACCGGCCATCAACCCGCGAGCGACGATAGGTTGTCTCGAGATCCTCGAGGTCGGCATAGATCATGTCGTTGCCGAACACCACACCGAAGCGTTCCGGATCGAGGCTCCCCTCGGTGATGCCGGCATCTTGGATGGCGAGATCGGCGGACGCGAAGCCGAGCTGAATCTCCCGGCTCATCACCTTGAGGCTCTTGCGGGGCCGCACGTAGAGCTTCGGATCGAAGTCGGGGATCTGTCCGCCAAACTTCACCTTCAGCGAGCTGGCGTCGAACAGATCGACGGGGCGGATGCCACTCGTGCCGGAAACGAGCGCCTCCCAAAACGCCTCGCTGCCGATGCCGATCGGGCTGGCGATGCCGATGCCGGTGATGACGATGTCCCGCGAGCCAGTCATGAAGTTCACCCTAAACGACAGCCGCATCCGCCGGAAGTGGAGCCCGCGGCATGGCCCCGTCACCGCTGGCGGGGATGCTCCTGCCGCCATTGTGATGGAGGAACGGGATGCTCGGCCCCCCACAGCCCCCGGCGGGCCTGTCGGGCGGCCTCTTCGGCAGCCACGAGGTCGGGATCGGGAGCAAAGCCACCAAACACCCAGGCATGCCCCTCGGCGACGAGTTCGCGGTTGAGGTTGCGGTCGTCGAGCCACAGGGTGCCGAGCAGCCGACCGTGCTGATCGCGGGCGGTGCCGCCCACCCGCACCCGCCGCGCGGAGAGCTTCTGGTCGAGCGCGTTGCGGGCGGTGCGGCCATGAGGCTGGTCGAACTCCGGCGCATCGATCCCTTGAAGACGAATCTTGACCGTCCGCCCGGCCTCGTCGACGCAGGTGACCGTGTCGCCGTCGTTGACCATCTCCACCCGCCACAACGGCCGGCCGGCAGCGTCGCGCTGCGGGCAGCTCGGCACCGTCGCGGCCACAGCCGAAACCAGCGCGGCGAGCACCAGATACCAGGGCCGCAGGTGACGGGGCAGGCCTCGGGGGGGCGGTGGAAGACGAAAGCGGGGCATCGGCGGCATCGGCTCCGGATGTGGGCCGATCACTCGGCGGCCAGATCGAGGCAGAGCAGATGATACTCCTCGCGGTCGCGGCGGCTGGCTCCCGTGACCGGGCGGCAGCCGGTAATGTAGAGCCGCCGATTGGCGAGCACCGGCGCCGTCCAGCAGGGATGATCCAGTTCGGGAAACCTCGCACGACTGATTTCACGAAACCGCTCCGCCGTCGCCTCGACCAGGGCGAGCGTGCCCCGTTCCCCCATCACGAGGAACCGACCGTCGGCGAAGATCGCGGAGCCGCGGCCATAAAACGGTTCGCGGGCCGCCGGGCTTTCATCGGATGGCGTCCGCCACATCACCGCGCCGTCCCGCACCCGCACACAGCGAAAATCAGACCCTTGCTCGTGGCGGCCGCTGAAGCCATAGAGGAAGCCATCGCGGGCAATCGTGGTCGACCAGTGATTTTGCATGGCGAGCTCATCCTGCCAGGCGACCGCGGCCGCTCCGCCGTCGGCCGCGACCTCGAGCATCACCGCGCCGGTGTCATAGGCAGCAGACAAAAAAATCTGGTTGTCGATCACGACCGGCTGCGCTGCGTTGACCGAGTCGTGGAGCGGCGACCGAAACCAGAAGGTGAACCGCTTGCGGCCGGTGGCAGGATCGAGCGAGACCAGCCCCGGCCGCATGAAGCAGAGCAGGTGCCGCTGGCCGTGGATCGTGGCCAGCGCGGGCGAGGCGTAACTCGCCAGCTTCTCAGGGGGGCGATCCCGCTGGATCCGCACGGGGGCCGCCGGAAAGTCGTCGAAGCCGATCGCCTGCCAGCGGGTCTTGCCGGTGGCGGTGTCGAAGGCCACGACGCCCGCTTGTGGATGGCCGCCGACCATCACGATGAGCTGATCGCCATCGACCAGCGGCGTGGAGCCCGCGCCAAAAAAAGCCGGCGGCACGTCAAACTCGCGATTCGTCTCCCGCTGCCAGACCAGCTTCCCGGTGGCGAGGTCGAGGCAGGTGAGCCGGCCCTCGGCACCAAACGTGAAGCAGCGGTCGGCTGTGAGCACGGGTGCGGCGCGGGGGCCGCCGTTGTAGCCGTAGGGATCGAGAAAATCGGTCGGGGCGGCGTGCCGCCAGAGCGTCGCCCCCGTCGTCGCCGCGAGACACTCGACGATCTCTTCGTCGCCTTCCCGATGGAAGAAGACCAGCCGCTCGTCACGCACGGCCGGCGCAGCGTAGCCTTCGCCGACCTTTTTCTTCCAGAGCACCGGCGGCCCGCCGGCCGGCCACGCGGCCAGCAGGCCGGTTTCCGTGGAGATGCCCGACCCTTGCGGACCCAGAAACGCCGGCCAGTCGTCGCCACGGGCGGCGGCGATCACCACGAGCGGCAGCGCGGTCAGGCCGACGAAGGTGCGACTGATTGATCCGCGACGGCGAATGAGCAACCTGCGGGGCATGCGACCAATCGTCCGTCGGTCGAATTCACTCGGGCTTGGCCTCGAGGAAGGGAAAGGGCTCGGCGGGCCGG
>JBJOHE010000377.1:0-3169 GCA_046047895.1 Planctomycetota bacterium
TGGCGAGACGATCCCCGCGGCGGCCGTCGTCAGTAACTCCGACTCGGTTCGCACCCATCGTGAGCTGGTCAGCGGGCAGCCTCAGAAGCGGTTCCTCAAGCGGCGGAAGTACGAGCCGGCCTGCTCGGGAGTGGTGCTCTATCTCGGCCTCGACAGGCGATACGAGCAGCTCATTCACCACAACTTCGTCTTCTCCCAGGATCCCCACGAGGAATTCGAGGCGATCTACCACCGCGGCGAGCCCGCTCCTGATCCCACCTGCTACGTCTGCGCCCCTGCGATCACCGAGCCGGCGGTGGCGCCGCCGGGGGGCGAGGCGCTCTACGTGCTCGTGCACACTCCCTACCTCCGCCCGCATCACGACTGGTCGAACATGCTTCCCGCCTACCGCGATCGGATCATCCGCAAGCTGGAGGAGACGGCCGGAATGAAGGATCTCGAGCGGCACATCGTGGTCGAGCGGGCGCTGACGCCCCAGGACATCAACGACCGCTACCATGTACTCGATGGCGCTATCTATGGCCTCGCCAGCCACGGCCGCTACTTCGGGGCCTTCAAGCCGGCCAACCGCTCGCCCGACGTGCAGGGGCTCTATCTGGCGGGCGGCTCCGCCCACCCCGGGCCCGGCATGCCGATGGTGCTGATGTCGGGCTGGATCGCCGCCGACAGCCTCGACCAAGACCGGGTCGCTGCACCTGCCCGCACGGCGGCCCCCGTCGGCGTGTGACCGCGTGACCGCCCGACCGCACGAGCACGACCTGCCCCCCTTCTCCCACCGGATCAACGGCTGGTTCATGTGGTATGTGCGGCGGTATCTCCGCCGCCACTTCCATGCGGTGCGGCTGCTGGAGGCCTTGGATGGAGGCTCCGGGCGGCCCGCCGTCGCCGGGGAGCCCGTGCTCATCTACACGAACCACCCCGGCTGGTGGGACCCGCTCGTGTTCATGTTCGTGGGGACGGCGGTCGATCCGGCGCGGATGAACTACGGGCCGATCGACGCGGCGGCCCTCGGCAAGTACCGGTTCCTCGAACGGATCGGGTTCATCGGCATCGACCCGCATTCCTGGCGGGGCGCCGCCCGCTATCTTCGGATGGCCAAGGCCGCGCTCGCCCGCAGCGACGTCTTCTTCTGGACGACGGCCCAGGGGGAGTTTGCCGATCCGCGGGCTCGGCCGGTGGCGATCCGGCCGGGGGTGGGCCATGCGGTGGCCGCGGCCGACCGCGGGCTCGTGGTGCCGCTGGCGGTGGAGTATCCCTTCTGGAGCGAGCGGTGCCCGGAGGCGCTTGCGGCCTTCGGGCCGGCTCTGCGCATCGCCGACCATCCCGGCCGCACGCCCGAAGAGTGGACGGCCGCGCTGGCCGCCGCGCTCACGGCCACGCAGGATCGTCTCGCCACCGCTGCGATCGCCCGGGACCCGGCCATGTTCACCACGCTGCTGGCCGGGCAGGTGGGCGTGGGCGTCGCCTACGACAGCATCCGGCGGCTCAAGGCCTGGCTGCGGGGGGAGCGATTCGACGCCTCGCACGGCGGCGACCGCGAGGCAGGCCCATGAGCTTCGCTGTCGTCATCATGCTGCTGGCCGTGGCGAGCCTCGCGCTGGCCGTGCTCCCCGCCGCGGTCACGCTCGCGAATCTGAGGCTGTTTGCCGGTCCTCCGCCGCTGCCTCCCTCGGCTCAATCGCCGCAGCCGGTGTCGGTGCTCGTGCCGGCCCGCAACGAGGCGGCGGCGATCGGCCGGCTGATGGATGACGTGCTGGCGAGCGAGGGAGTCGACCTCGAACTCGTGGTTCTTGACGATGCGAGCGATGACGACACGGCCGCGATCGTGGCCGCACGGGCATCCCGCGATCCGCGGGTGCGGCTCGTCCGCGGCGGGCCGCTGCCGATGGGATGGTGTGGCAAGCAGCATGCCTGCTGGCAGCTCGCCCGAGCCGCCCGGCACGACACCTGGGTCTTTCTCGACGTCGATGTCGCACCGCGGCCCGATGCGATCGCCCGGTCGGTCGCCTTTCTCGACGCCTCCGGCGTCGGGCTCGCCAGCGGCTTTCCTCGGCAGCTCACCGGCTCGTTTCTCGAATGGCTGCTCCTGCCCCTGATCCACTTCGTGCTGCTCGGCTTTCTGCCGCTGGGGCGGTCGCGGCAGGTGAACGATCCGAGCCTGGCGGCGGGCTGCGGCCAGTGGTTCGTGACCCGCCGGTCCGACTACGAACGGGCCGGCGGCCACGCCGCGATCGCCGCCTCGCTCCACGACGGTGTGAAGCTGCCCCGCGCCTACCGCCGGGCCGGCCTGCGGACCGACATCTTCGACGCGGCAGGCATCGCCTCCTGCCGGATGTATTCGCGGTCGCTCGATGTCTGGCGGGGGCTCTCCAAGAACGCGACCGAGGGCATCGGCTCGGCGGCCACGATCCTGCCCTTCACGCTCCTGCTCGGTCTCGGTCAGGTCGCGCCCGCCGTGCTGCTCTCCGCCGGACTGGTCACGGGCTTCGCCGGCTGGCCCCGGGCCGCGATCGCCCTGGTCGTGGTTGCGGCGGCGCTCGGCATCCTCATCCGGCTCGGGCAGGCGATCCGGTTTCGGCTGCCGCTTGCGAGCGCCGCCTTTCAGCCGCTGGCCGTGGCGGTGTTTCTCCTGATACAGTGGGCCGCGCTGGTTCGGAAAACCCTCGGCCTCCGCACGACCTGGCGGGGCCGGTCGCTCGCCCCGCAGTGATCGCGGGCTCCGGCCGCCGGACCGGCAGCGACATCCAGCACGACCACAGAAAACCCCCGAGCGCAGGCATGAAAGATCCGACCGTCCGCGGCGTCGTCCACCTGATCGAAGAGACCAAGACCTTCGGGCAGAAGGGCTTTCGCAAGCGGCTGGTCGTGCTCCAGCAGGAGAAGGGCTCGTTCACCAATTACATCCCCGTCGAGTTCGTGAAGGATGCCTGCGACGCGGTCGATGACTTGAGCCTCGGTGACGAGGTCGAGGTGACCTACCGGCTCAGCGGCCGCCGCTGGCAGCGGGATGCAGCGAGCGAGGCCAAGTATTTCCTGAGTGCCGAGGCCCTGTCGTTTCGTCGGCTCGGTGATGCCGCGGGCGGCGGCAGCAGCGAGTCGTACGGCATCGACCCCAACGACGCCTTCGCCGAGGCGGCGGACGACGACGTTCCGTTCTGAATATACGGGG
>JBJOHE010000378.1:0-4515 GCA_046047895.1 Planctomycetota bacterium
CTGGGTTGTGTTTCCGGAAGCGCCGACGCCGTATTGGAAATTCCCCTCGCCATTCATGCAGGTGGTGGCGGCGCCGTTGGCGAGGATCGCGTTTTTGACCGCGGCCACCTGCGGATCAGCGACCCCCAGGTCGAAGGTGAAGGTGTCTATGCCGACACCGTTCAAACTGGCCGCTCCCGCGGGTGACATATCCGAGTGCTTGGTAGTTGAAGCCACTCCAGTTCGACGTAGCCGAAAACGCCTCGGAGGCGAGGAGTTGGTCGGGCGCGCCGTTGTTCGTGGACAGATGCCAAGAGGAGATCGAAATTGGCGGCGGGACGGGTGAGGCGGGCAGCAGGCCGGTCTTGAGCAGGTTGCTGTTCATCGCGGTGGCGGCGGCGAAGGTCCAGCAATCCTCGGCCGCACCCTGGTTTTGGACCTCAGGCACCCAGGCCTGCGTGCCGTTGTTGACCGAACGCAGGTCAAAGCTGGCCGGCGGGCCTTCCGCGAACAGTGTCGGGAGACAGACGGCGGCAATGCCGATCGATCCGAAAAGGCTGCGGAGATGCATCACTGGTGAACCGGTGATTCGGGGCGGGAGTTGGGGATCGCGGCTGGGTTTCCCGACAAATTCGACCTGCTCGAAATGGAACAAAGTTTGCAAAACGGCTCCGCCACTCGTCGATTCCAAGCCTAACGGCAGCCTGTTCGGAGGTCGACTCACGTGCAGTTCTGCTTGTTTCGCGCCAGCGGCCCATCACCTGTCTGCGGAGGATAGGTCGGCCAGGCAGCCTGGATGGCGGGATTCGGGGGCTCCTGCTACGGTCATTCCTGGCTGCCACGCTCTGCCCGACGTCTTCAGAGACGGCTCTCATGCACATTGGCTTCGCGTCTACCCGGCGACGGTCTTGTGAGTTGCCTCGTTTGCGTAGCGGAGCCGCCCGGGGCATGGTGCTCGCCGCCCTGCTCTTGGCGACGGCGTTCGTGCCGGTCGATCGGGCGGCGGGGCAGGGCTGGTCCGACCCTGTCACCACCACGCCGTCGTTCATCCAAAAGCAGTTCGGCCCCTACGGCGGCGTGCTTCCGGCCGAGGGCGAGAACTATTGCGGGCCGGTGGCGACGGCGATGGGCCTCTACTACTTAGGCCACAATGGCTACACGCAGCTCGCGCCGCCGACCTACACGCCCGGGAACGTGACCGATGAGGCCGCCGCGGGCAATCTGGCCCTGGTCATCGGGGGGCTGGCCGGCACCAGCGCCCTTGGCGGCACCGGAGTCCTTGGGCTCCCAACCGCAGTCGAGACGTACTTCGCTGCCAAGGGCATTTCCCCTAGCCGCTTCACATTCTCTCGGATCGGGGGCAACGATCCGCCGACTGTGGGCCCGGATGTGACCTGGTTTGGTCAGCAGCTGGCACCCAACGAACAGGTCTCGCCGCTTCCCGACCAGATCGCGTTCTCGACGCTTCTGGTGGGCTGGTTCGATGAGACTGGCACGGCCAACACCTACGTCAATTCCGGTGGACATTACGTGAACGTGGCCGCGGCCGATAGCGTCACGGGCAGCCTGACGGTGTTCAACCCGTATCCGTCCTTATTCGTTTCCACCGCGGCCAATGTGCCATCTTCCAATCCACAGATGGTGGGCACGTCGTATCTGCCGGCGGACTGGACCGTGGTAATCGGAGAACAAGGCGCGAGCGGCCTCACGCAATACGCCCAGATCCAGAGCGGCACGACGCTGGGAGACCTATCGTTGGACAAGGCCATCATGGCGGTCGGGATGGGCTGGAGCGTCGACCGTTCCGCCCTGCCCACTGATCCAGGCTATGGGATCGACGACTGGCAGATCACGACCACCCAGGTTCTCAATACCAACGCCGGATCACTCGACGTGCTGGCCAGGCTCACGGGCACGGGCGGCATCGCCAAGCAGGGCCTGGGTACGCTCCTGCTGACCAACGACAATCTCCTGGCAGGTGCAAACTCGCTCTCCGGCGGCACCCTCGCCAGCAGTTTCGCCGGCGGCACGGCCCAAGCTCCGGGAACCCCATTCGGCACCGGCTCGGTCGGCGGGGAGATGAGTTCCGTGCTCGACTTCAGGCCGGATGATGCGACTCCGCGGGCGATCCATTTCACGCTCGCAGCCGGCGCAGGATCGACGTTTCAGATCGATGCCGGTGGCACCGAGATTCATCTCGCCAAGGGGGCAAACCCGTCGTTGACTGTGACGGTCGGCGGCAATACCGACGGCGTCACGCCGAACTTCACGTCGGCCAACCAGGGGCATGCGGAGATTCTCGTGGGTGACGGATTGGCCAGCCTCGGTGGAACGACGAGGTTGCTTGTCGCCGGCAGTGGTGCGAACCTGCCCGCCGTCACCAATGGCATGGTTCTGCCGCTGATCCTCGGCAAGGACAACGATCTGAACGAAACGGCATCCTTCCTCACCTATGACGCCACCGCCGGATTCCTGCCGGCCACACCGATCCTCGCAAGCGCCGTGGGCATCAATGATCCGGGCATCTCGGCCACGACCATCTACCGGGCCGACACGTCGCAGACGGTCGCGGGGGCGGGAGCCGCGGTCTACGCGCTCGAGGTGTCAGCCGGGTGGACCGTCTCGGGAACCGGCACGCTCGCGATCGGGCCGGGCGCGGGCGTTGCCGGGGTGATTCTCAATGGCGGGACCGTCTCGGCGCCTGTCGCGTTTGGTGCCGCCGAGGCTGTCGTGCTGGCCGATCTGCAGGGCGGAACGATCGCGGCCCCGATCAGCGGCACCGGCGGGCTGATCAAGGCCGGCCGCGGGCCGCTCGTGCTCACGGCCGACAACGCCGGCCTGGCGGGCAGGATCGCGGTCAACGAGGGCATGCTTGTGGCTGCCAACACGGCCGGGTCGGCCACCGGCACCGCGTCGATCACGCTCCAACCCGCTGCAACCCTCCAGATTGCTGCCGGCGGGCGAGTCGCCGGGGCGATCGGCGTCGACAACGAGGGGATTCTCAGCCTTGCGGGAGGAACTGCGGCGGGAGACGTCACGGTGGTCGCACCGGTTGGCGTCGAGCGGGGAGGCACGATCGAGGGCTATGGCACTGTCTCCGGCACTGCCACCCTCCAGGGTGACATCCGCGCGGGCACGACCGCCGGCACCCTCACCTTCGACGGCCCGGCGGATCTCAGCGGATCGGCCTTCTATTGGAGGCTCGACGCTCTTGCCGATGACGCGACGTCGCAGGGCACGCCCGACTGGAATACCCTTGTCTTCAATGGCGCGGCGAACCTCGGGCGACCGGGGGCACCGCTGTCGATCCTCCTGGAGTTTGCCGACGGAATCAGCCCCCAGTCGGGCAGTTCGTTCTGGAGCTCGACCCGCACCTGGACGCTGTTTGACTTCAACTCCCAGGTAGGGACTCTGCTCATCCCACCCGTCCTCAATTCCTCCTTCGCTGAGGGCCAGTTTGGGGTGTCGCGGGATCCTGCCAGCGGCTCAGTTCGCCTTGCTTTCATCCCCGTCCCGGAGCCCTCCACCTGCATGATGGCTCTCGCAGGCCTGGCTTGCGGCGGCTACACAATGTTCCGGCGTCGCAAGCAGGCCTGACACGCACCAGCCAACGTGATTCCAACGCGAGGGGAGCAGGTCGCCATCACGGGCCTGCTCCCCTCTGTGTTTTCACTGGCAGGCTCAACATGCCCGCACCACCCGTCTGACTCGACCGCCACCACCGACTTCCGCCCGCGAATACACTCCCGCCCGATCCGCCGACAGGCACCGGCCCGAGGCCCACTGCCGTAGCCCCTCGATCTTGTCACCCGCAGTGACATCCACGGGCACGACGTTCTGGGCAGCCCGAACGAGTGGCACGTCCAAGAGCGATGCGAGCCTGCAGCAACATTTGATTTCAGCGCCGGTCCATTTGGCGTCATCGGGGCGGGCTCGCCTCCCGGTCGGCATGGAACGCTCGGGCGGCCTTCAACACTTTGCACTGGAGCGGCTCTCCGTCCGGTGTGGTGAGGACGGCCGCATCGCCCGTATCCGCTACGTGCTGCCCCGTCACAAGGCGGCCAACTGCGTCGGGCAGGGGCGCTGGCGGAAGTCCACCCGGCCGGGCGTTAACGGCGTCGTCAAAATCTGGTCCGTGTCGGAGACGCGGCGAGTGCGGCGACCATGGGCGCGTTTTGCGGCCCGGGATTCCTCGCTCCACCTGTAGGGCGGCCGTGTCGGCCTACGGCCATCTCAGGCGGCTAGCTGAACGAATGAGGTTCATCCGGCCTTCCGGCGTTTGCCGCCACCCTTGCGGTCGCCAGCCTTCAGCCAGTGCTTGCTGCACCACTGCGGCACATGGTCCGGCTTCTCCGTCAGCCGGCGGTATGGCTCCGCAAGCCCCGCGGCTTCCATGAGTTTCACGATCTTCGCGCAGTTCTCCATGTGATACTCCGTCAGGTCCAGCTCCTTGGCGATCTCCTTGTAGGTCTTGCCCGCCAGCCGCTGCTGGACGATCACCCGGGCGTGCTTCACGAGCTGGGGCTCGGCGAAGGC
>JBJOHE010000379.1:0-5812 GCA_046047895.1 Planctomycetota bacterium
GCTGCCGAGCCGCCACGACCGCAAGCTGCCGCCGGAGTTCCGGGGGGGCGGGCGGGGCCTCGAGTACCGTGCGAATCGCGGCGGCGATCGAGCTGACGTCGAAGGGATCGCACATCACCGCCGCGGTGCCGCAGACCTCGGGGATCGCCGTGTTGTCGGCCACCACGCTCGGGGTGCCGTGGGCCATCGCCTCGAGCGGCGGATAGCCGAAGCCCTCGTTGAAGGAGGGATAGAGCAGGAACCTCGCCTCGCGGTAGAGGTATTCAAGCCGCGGGGCGGAAAGGTGGGGCAGCGGCACGAACCGCTGGGGGTTGGCCAGCCGTTCGAGCCCTATGTCATCGAGGTCGTTGACTCCCACGAGCAGAAGCCTGAGCCGCGGATGGTCGGCGGCGAAGCCCGGCTCGGAGCAGAGCCGGTCGAAGGCGGCCACCGCCGACGCGGCGTTTTTCTCGATCCGGCCGGCGGTCACGCAGATGGCGAAGTCATCCCGGCCCGGCTCGACGCCGGGGAGCGGAAAGGCCTCCGGAGCAGGTCGGTCTTTCTCGGGCGCGAACAGCACCTCGATGCCGCGGGCCGTGCCCAGCCGCTCGCGAATCGACGCGGCCGAGTAGTCGGAGATCGTCACGAGCGTGTCGAGGGCCGGATGCCGGCAGATTCCGCGATACATCCCGGCAAGTTCGGCGGCGAGCGATTCCTGCCGCTCGCGTTCTGCCCGCCAGGCCGAGGCCGCGAGTCCTCGCTCAAAGCGGCAGCCGGCCTCGCGGCGGGCTGTGGCGATCCGTTCCCAGTCGGAGGCGAGTTCCAGGTCGCGGAGGTCGAGCAGCGCTCCCACCACTCGAGTGGCGTCTGCCTCGAAGCCCAGTTCGCCCCCGACCCGGGTCATGTATTCGTAGCCGGTGTAGACCACGATCGCCGGAGCGAAGAACGACTGAAAGCCACCGGTGTTGACGAGCGCCGTGATCTCCGCGAACGACTTCACCGCTACCACGTTCACCGCCAGGTCGCGGCAGAGCTGCCAGACCCACTCATCGATGAACTGGGCCGGGTCGATCGCCGCCCACACCTGCACGTCGCCTCGCCTGGCTGCCGCGGCCACGAGTTCCTTGAACACGGCCTTGGAATACTCGCCGCCGCCGTGGGGCCCGGGCTGGCTGAAGAAGAGGTCGATGAGCACGTGGGTGCGGCCGTCGGCCGTGAGCACTGGAATCTCGGTCGAGTCAGCCGGGAGGCATTCGCCTCGCACCGCAGCCTCGTGCCGTTCGAGCCGAGCCCGGCACCAGCCGGCCGTCTCGATCACAGCGTCGTAGCCATACTGGATCTTCCGCCGTTCCGGCACCTTGGCCGTCGACACGCCCTCCTCGTGAACGATCTTCACCGTAGGCGCATAGAGCGTGAGGTGGCCGGCGAGCAGGCAGTCCACTGCGAGGAGAAACTCCTCTCCGTAGAGGAAGGTTCGCTCGTCAAAGACGCGGTCGCGGTCCGCCACGAACACCGGCGAGAGCACGTAGGCCGCCCCCTGGAGCACAGCCTCGCGAAGCCCTTCGGCCTCTGGGCTCCGGATGCCCACCCGATGAAACTCCGCCGGCCCACCCGCCTCCCAGGCAGCCCGCTGTCTCGTGAAGAGCTCACCCAGGTCACGCCATTCCGCCGCGTTGTAGACGTGATCGTTCCAGGGATTCTCCCGGCGGCCGTCCGGCGTGACGATGTCGGGCCCGAGCACCGAATACGGGCAGACGGCAAAGGTGCCGACACAGCGGGCGATGAACAGCGGATCCTCGATCACCGTGTCGTTGTTGATCACGGCGACGTAGCCCGCGCCGAGCACATCGCGGGCATGCCGGTAGCCGAGGTTGTTGCCGCGGGCGAAGCCGAGGTTCTCGGCGCTACAGAGGAGCGTGACGCCAGGGCGGCCCTCAAAGAGTTCCCGCGAACGGGCTACGGCCGCCGGCTCCGAGCCGTTGTCGACCACCACCACATGCACTGGCCGGCCGGCCCAATCGAGCCGTTCGAGCGAATCGAGGCAGCGGGCCGTCACCTCGGGCTGGTTGTATTGCAAGACGACGAAAGCAAACGGCTTCGCGTCATGGCCCCCGGCCCGACTGCACGCGGTGGCCACGTCGGCCGGGGTGTCGAGCGACAGGAGTTCATGCCCCAGGCGGCAGACAGGCCGCCCGTCGCTGAGAAGCAGGTCGTATCCACCGCCAGCCAGGCCCGCGATCGCCGCGACATGCTCGGTGAGGAAGCCGTGGGTGTCGGTCGGAACGTCGCCACCGAAGAGCGCCTTCAGCCGGGCCTGCCGCTGCTCCCAGACGGCCGGGTGCCGGGCCGGGGGCACGAAGGCTGGCTGCGGATCGGCGATCGAAGCGGCCGGCTGCGGCAGCAGGGCCGCCGCCGTCTCTTCGAGATGACGGTAGCCGTGCCGGGTATCGGGCTCGAGGTGGGCGCCCTCGGCCCACTCGTTCCAGGCATTGATGAACACGAACTGCCGTTCGGGAGGCTGCTCCCGCTGCATCTGGTCGATCGTGCCCCTCAGCCATCGGCCGTAGAGCTCCGGGGACGAATTCGTCCAAATGGTGGCCCGCTCCATCCGCCGAGCGGTGTTGTCCCAGCTCGGCATCACGCCGCGAAACAACGGGTAGGGCTCGGCCGGCCGGGCCAGCGAATGACACATCGCCTCGCGGTAATCGAGCACGCCGCCGCGAAAGGCCTTGTCGACATCGGCCAGGCCCGTGTCGGCCAGGTTAGTGACCGGAATCTGGAGCGGAGGGAATTGGATCGCCGCATCGAAGCCGTAGGCTCGCGGGTCGGTGCGGTCGAAGCTGTGGAAACAGGCGAGGTAGAGGCCCGGCAGCCCCTCCTGCTCCGCGATCCGTCGCCAACGGTCGGCGGTGGCCGCCGGCTCGTCGAGCAGACCCGGTCGGTAGACAGCGAGCAAAGGCCGGCCCTCCACATGGATGTACCGCGGATCCCGCAGCGTTGGCAGCAGATCCCGCAGGAATCGCTCGTCGCTTTCGGGTGAATGCCGCTGGGCCAGGAGCACCTGCTTCTCCAGGCCGTCCCAGGTGCGGGTCCAGTTTTCGTTGGCCCAGCAGACGCAGAAGGGAAAGTCGGGCCGGCCGCTTGCCAGCAGCCGCTCGACCGGCTTCTCCAGGATCCGCCGGCCGTCGAACCAATAGTGGTAGAAGCAGAAGCCGTGGATGCCGTGCTGCCGGGCCATCTCGGCCTGCCGTTCGAGCACACTCTCGTCGTCGAGGTCGTAATAGCCGATGTCGAGATGCGGCACGTGCGGCTGGTGGTGGCCCTTGAACATCGGCCGCCCACGACGGACGTTCGTCCACTCGGTGAAGCCCTCGCCCCACCACTCGTCGTTTTCCTTCACGCGGTGGAATTGGGGCAGGTAGATCGCGATCGCCTTGACGTCGCCCCGGTTGGTGGGGCCGGCCTGCGGCGGGCGGGCCGCCGCCTGGATGGTCGTCGCGCGGGCGGCGGCAGCCACTCGTGACCGCGGATCGCTGCCGACGAGCCGGCAGCCGTGTTCGAGGAAATGAGCGAGAGGCTCTTCGCCGGCGGCGGCGACCTCGGGATGGGCGGCTAGGTAGCCTGCCACGCTGAACTTCGGATGCGGGGAGCGGCCCTCTCGCCAGCCTTGCGTGAGATAGTGAAGCAGTGGCTCGGCTCCCGACGCTGCCACGTCGGGATACTCGGAGAGATACCAGGACGGGTCGAAAAGCGGACAGGGCTGCCGACCCTCCCGCCAGCCGTGAGTGACGTAATGCTCGAGGGGCTCGACACCCGCCGCCCTCACGTCGGGATACGTCTCGAGATACCAGGCGGTGTCGAAGAGCTGCCGAGGCGAATGCTTCTTTTTCCACCCACGCCGGCGGTAATAGCGCCAGGGCCATCGCTTCACGAGCGGCTTGCTCGCGGCGTAGGTCGCCACATACCAGGCCTTGTCGAAGTAGGGACGCAGGTCGGGAGTGGGTGCGTCTGGCATGGCGGTGTTCGCGGTAGCGGGAGTATGGGAAGCGGGCAGACCGGGAAGGGCGGGGGGAGTACCGCGCCCACTCACAACGCGTCAAGGTCGGAGGCGATGCCGGAAAACCGGGAGACGTGAGGAGGCCAGGAGATCTGGGCAAACAGCGAACTTGGGTGGAGATGGCGTTGACGCTCCCGGTCACCGTTGAAATGATCCCGCCCCCAACGTCTGCCCCGGGAGCGCTCCTGAAATGAATCGGCAAGGCCCGCAGGCCCGTCCACCAGCCCTCGTCATCGGCGGGATGCACCGCTCGACCACGTCGCTGGCGGCCTCAATCCTGGCCGCTGCGGGCATCCATCTCGGTGATGACCTGATGGGAGCTGGCACCGGCAACGAGGCGGGCCACTTCGAAGACAACGACTTCTATCTCCTCCACCAGCGGATCCTCGCAGCCAACGGCCTCTCGCTCGAAGGGTTCACATGTGCGGAGCGGATCGACGTGCCCCCGACGGCCCGGAACGAGGCCGAGGGTCTCGTGGCCAGCCGCCGCTCGGCTGGCCGGCCCTGGGGCTGGAAAGACCCGCGGACAGTCCTGTTTCTCGACTTCTGGGCCGAACTCCTGCCCGAGGCCCGCTGGCTGTTCGTCGTGCGGCCGCCCTGGGAGGTCGTCGATTCGCTCTTCCGCCGCGGCGACACCGCCTTTCGCGCAAGCCCGCGATTCGCGGGCGATGTCTGGGTGGCCTACAACCGTCGGATCTTCGACTTCGTGCAGGCCCGCCCCGACCGGACAGCCGTTGTTCACGCTGACGACGTCGTGGCCGATCACGCCGGTCTCGTGCGGCTGGCATCCGACCTGCTCGGCGTCCCGCTGGAAACACCCGGTTCCCGGTTTCGGTCCGAACTCTACGCCGCGGGCCAGCCGCCGCATCGAGCGTCCCTCGTGCGAGCCGCCGCTCCCGAGGCCTACGAACTCTACCGCTCACTCGGGGAACTGGCCGGCAACGAGCGTCGCAGCATCGACCGCACAGCCGGCGGCCCGCCGCGGCTGGCCGAGGTCGCCGAGGCGGGCCTGATCGAATGGAACAAGGCCTGCCAGGCGATCGCCGAGCGGGGCGGGTTTTCGGCGCTCGCCACTGAGGCTCGACAGGCTGCCGACGCCATCTCACAGGAGCTGGCGGCCGAGCGGGAGACGGTCGTCCGGGCGCATGCGCACGTGGAGGAACTCACCCGCGACCTCGTCACAGAGCGGGCCGCGCGAGCGGAGGTGACGGCCTACGCGGAGAGGATCGCAGGCGAACTTGCAGCCGAACGGGCGACCCGGATCCAGGCGACCGCCCACATCGAGGAACTCACCCGCGACCTCGTGGCCGAACGAGCCGCGCGGGCCGAGGTGACGGCCTATGCGGAAAGGCTCGCAGCAGACCTGGCCGGGGAGCGGGCTGGCCAGCGGCAGGCAGCCGCGCAGATCGAGGAACTCACTCGCGACCTCGTGAACGAACGGGCCGCGCGGGCCGAGATGACGGCTGCCGCCGAGTCGACTGCCGCCCAGCTCGACGCCGCCCGGGCGGAACTCGCCACGGCCCAGGAGCGCCACGAGGCCCGGCGGCTCGAATTCGAGGCGAGGTTGGCCGTGGCCGATCGCGAGTGGTCAACCCGGCTCGAGAGCGAGCGGGCTCGCCGCGAGTCGGAGGCCGAGCGGTTCGCCGCTGAGCTTGCCGAGGTCCGGAGCAAGGCAGATCTTCTGCTCCGTGAGGCTGAATCGCGAGAGCGCGAGCTTGCGGTGATCGTGAGCCAACGACAAGCCGACCTAGATGCCGTCCAGGCCCAGCTCGAAGC
>JBJOHE010000380.1:0-6742 GCA_046047895.1 Planctomycetota bacterium
CGCAACGATTCGGTGCCGGAAATCCTAAGGCGGTCGGTCCCGTCCGTGCGTGTACCTTGCCGTTACGGGGCGAGCCGCTCGATGGTCCAGCCGTCCGAGGCCTCGCGGCGGTAGACGAGCCGGTCGTGGAGCCGGCTGGGGCGGCCCTGCCAGAACTCGATCCGGTCGGGCTCGAGCCGGAAGCCGCCCCAGTGTTCCGGCCTGGGAATGGTCGCATCGTCGGGATAGGCCTCGCGCTGTCGGGCGAAGAGTGCTTCAAGGACCTCGCGGCCGGCGATCACCTCGCTCTGGGGCGAACTCCAGGCGCCGATCCGCGAGCTGCTCGGTCGGCTGGCGAAATACGCATCGGACTCGGCGATGGTCGTGCGGGCGACGCGGCCCTCGATCCGCACCTGTCGCTCGAGGTCGGCCCAGTGGAAGGTGAGGGCCGCCCAGGGATTGGCGGTGAGTTCGCGGCCCTTGCGGCTCGCGTAGTTCGTGAAGAAGCAGAACCCGCGAGCATCGAAGGTGCGCAACAACACGACTCGGGCCGAGGGTCGGCCTTCGGCCGAGGCCGTCGAGAGCGTCATGGCCTCCGGTTCGAGGACTCCGGCAGCCACGGCCTCGTCATACCAGCGGGCAAATTGCCGAATCGGGTCGCCGTCGACGGTCGTTTCGTCGAGGGTGTCGCGGTCATATTCCCTGCGGGCGTGCGTGGCTCGCGATTCCATCGTGATTGGTCTTTCAGGGTGGGGGGGCCGGAAGCAACGATTCCTGGTCTGTTCCGCAGCGGGATGGTTTACTGTGGAAAGATAGGGATCCCGGGACTGGAGAGTATCCATGAAACTGCCGCTTCTGCGGGGGCACTTCAGCGTCGCAGCAGCGGCTGTTTTCGGGCTCGCCTGGGGGGCGATTCCGCCCCCAATTGCTTCGGCCCAAACCCTCGCCTTCCCTGGGGCGGAGGGATTCGGCCAATATGCCACCGGGGCTCGAACGAACCTTTCCGCCGCCTCCGTCTACCACGTCACGAACCTGAACGCCAGCGGCGCGGGATCGTTCCGTGACGCCGTCAGCCAGCCGAACCGCTTCGTGGTCTTCGACGTCGGCGGGATCGTCACGCTCGCGCCCACTGATTCCGCGATCGTCGTTGCGAGCAACGTGACGATCGCCGGCCAGACCGCCCCGGGCAACTTCGTGGTCTACGGCAACCGGGTGACCTACTCCGGGGCGAACAACTCCATCACCCGCTACCTCGGGGTCCACAAGGGGCAGGCGGGATACCGTGAGGACGCCGTCTCCCTCGCCAACGGTTCGAACATGATGTTCGACCACATGTCGGTCACCTGGGGCGTGGACGAGACCTTCTCGCTGAACTGGGACGGCAAGGGCAACTCGATCGACCGGATCACGATCCAGGATTCGGTCATCGCCCAGGGGCAGGATCGGCTGGGGCATTCGGCCGGCGGCCTGATGACGTTGCCGGCAGGGGGGCGGTTCAGCGTGATCCGCAGCGTCTTCGCCGACAACGTCACCCGCAATCCCAAGGTGCGGGGCGATCAGGAGTTCATCAACAACGTGGTCTACGGCTGGGAGACGGCCGCCTACATCATGGGCGACACCACCTCGATGAACTCCCACGCCAACGTGATCGGCAACTACTTCATCGAGGGGCCGATCAACGGCGGCAGTCCCTTCACCGGCGGCACGGCGAACTTCAGCATCTATGGCGCCGACAATTGGGTCGATCCCGACCGTGACGGCGTGCTCGACGGCACGCGGGTGACGAGCTATCCGGGGGCCACCGCGATGACGAGCCCGTTCGCCTACCCGACCACCTCGGCCCTGCCGGCCGCCACCGCGGTGGACTATGTGATGGAGCACGCCGGGCTCTCGATCGTGCGGGATGTGGTCGATGCCCGGATCATGCAGGAGATCGCCAGCTACGGCACGCTCGGCGGCGTGATCCAGCGCGAGACCGACCTGTTTCCCAATTACGGGAGCGATCCGAAGTACCTCCAGCCCCGGGGCCGGCTGACCGATTCCGACAACGATGGCATCGCCGACAACTGGGAGCTCGCCCACGGTCTGAGCCCGACCAATCCCGCCGACTGGAAGGGGCTCTCGGCGGCCGGCTACACACAGCTCGAGGAGTATGTCAACGAGCTGGGGGCGGTCGGGACGACGGTGCTCTCCGGCGGAGGCGCCTGGGGAGCCGCCGGCACCTGGAGCGGCGGATCGCCGACGCTCGCCGACGACGCCTTCGCGATCGGCACGGTCAGCGTGGCAGGGGGCACTCACGGCTTCGCCCGCCGCCTCGATCTGGCCGGATCCCTCCAGGTCACCGACGGCACTGTCGACGTCTTCGACACCGCCTCGATCACCCGCGGCACGCTCCTTGTCAGCGGCGGCACGGCCACCTTCGGCCAACTCCTGCTGGGCAGTGCCGGCCAGACGGCTTCGGTCGCGCTCTCGAGCGGCGGCACGCTCCAGAGCGGGCCGATCAGCGTTGCCGGCGGCACCGTCAGCTTTGCCTGGAACGGCGGCACGCTCCGCCCGACGGCGGCTGGTTCGATCACAGTGCCCGCCACCCTCGGCGCCACCGACTGCACCCTCGACGTCGGGAGCCAGGCCGTCACCTACTCGGGCCGGCTCTCCGGCACCGGCGGCCTCGTCAAGACGGGGAGCGGATCACTGACGCTCTCCGCCGCCAACACGTTCTCCGGTGGCACGGTGCTCGACGGCGTGCTGCGGCTGACGAATTCCTCCGCCGCCGGTTCCGGCCCGATCCGGATCTCGTCGGCCGGCGGGGCGGTGCACCTAGGCAACGGCGTGACCATCGCCAACGACATCACCACCGACTACTCGTTCGAGGTGCTCGACGTGCCCGACGCCAACGCCACCGCCACCCTGGCCGGCAGCCTCAGCGGCATCGGCTCGCGGCAGGTGCGGCTGCGAACGACCGGGGCAGGAGCCACGCTGAACGTCACCGGCAGCATCACCGCCGGATACGGCTTCTATCTCACGGAGGGCAACGTGGTGGTGAGCGGCTCGGGCTCTGTGGCCGGGGGGCGGGGCGCTGCGGTGGGCCGCAACAACTCCGTGAGCCTGACGCTGCGAGACAACGCCAGCTTCAATGTCGGCGGCTTCTCGATGGGCGGCACCAAGGCGATGCCGACCGGGGTGATCACCGTCCGCGACAACGCCACGCTCTCCACCGATGTGGCATCCCTCGACCTGCTCGCGACCTCGTCGGCGACCTCGTTCAGCGAGCTGAATCTCGACGGCGGCACGACCACGGTGGGGGGCTTTCTCAAGACCTCGACCGGGGCCACCCAGACCTCGGAAATCGACTTCAACGGCGGGCTGCTGCGGTATGGCGGAACGGCTGCGAACGTGGCGTTTCTGCCGGTTCTGGCTGGGCTGACCGCCAACGTGCAGGCTGGCGGTGCCCGGATCGACGACGCCGGCCAGGCGATCACGATCGCCCTCCCGCTGATTCACGACCCGGCGGTGTCGGGCGTCGACGGCGGGCTCGTGAAGAGCGGAACGGGCACGCTCACGCTCACCGGCACGAACACCTACACCGGCGGCACGGTCGTGACGGCCGGCACGCTCGCGCTCGCCGTCGGAGGAACAAGCGGCACGATTCGGGGACCGCTTGCGGTGTCGTCTGGCGCGACGGTGCGGCTCGGAGCCACCAACGCCCTGGGGCTCGCCGCCGGCAGTTCGGTATCGCAGATCGACGTGGTCGGGGGCGTGGTCGACAACGCGGTCAGTGGGCCCAATGGCTCTCTCGCGAACTGGACGCTCACCGGCGGCACGATGTCGTCATCCGGTGGCGGGGCCTTCCAGATCGACGCGGCCGGGGGGGGCTCGATTGCCAGCCGGGCGAGCGGCATCACTTCCGTCATCAGCGGTCCGGTGGCCATTCGGGGCATCGGGGCGGTGCTGCCGATCGACGTGGCCGACGGGCCGGCGGCGACCGACCTGCGAATCACTGGAGTGCTTTCCAATAACGGCGTCGAAGGAGGCGTGAACGGCATTCGGAAGACGGGCGGGGGCACCCTGTCGCTGGCGGCAGACAACACCTACACCGGACCCACGACGGTCGCAGCCGGCGTGCTCACGGTTGACCACCCATCGGCGTTGGCCAGCAGCATGGTGACCGTCGAGGCCGGGGCGACCCTGCGAACCGGCCCCGGGGTGGTGCTTCGCACTCCTGCGGTGACAGTCTCAGGCGGTACGCTCGAAACCTCATCGTTGACCGTCGACGCCCTGGCGGGCATCGTCTCGCTCACGATCAACGGCGGCAGTCTGGCCGGCTCGCCCAGCCTGGCGATCGGTCTGCTGGGCGAGGTCAGCCTGGCCCGCGATGCGCGGGTCGCGGTCGCCGTGGGGGCTCTGGCCGTGGACCAGGGCTCGAGTGGGCGGCTTGACCTCGGGGCCGGCCAGATCAGCATCGCTCCCGGGGGCATCAGTCAGGCCGACCTGCGGGCCGATCTGCTCGCCGGTCGCAACGGTGGCAGCTGGAACAGCATTTCGGGGATCACGTCGAGTGCCGCGGCCGCGTCTGGGGGCACCCGCACCGTGGGCTACCGGTTCGGTGGCGACGGCGCGGCTACGGTGTCGTATGCGGCGGCGGGCGACGTCGATCTCAGTGGGGCGGTGGACGTGTTCGACCTCGTGGCGGTGAACGGTGGCGGAGCCTATGGCAACGGCGCGGCGAGCACATGGCAGTCGGGTGATTTCAACTACGACGCGGCCACGAACGTGTTCGACCTCGTCGCGGTCAACACCGGCGGTGCCTACGGCCGCGGGGGCTACTGGCCTGCGGCGGCTGTGCCCCCGAGCCTCACGGCAGTTCCGGAGCCGACTGCCGGACTGATGACCTGCGGAGCCGCGGCGGTCGCCGGCTGGGGCGTCGCCCGGCGGTCACGTCGGCGGGTCAGCCGATGATCGACCGCCGACGGGCGAGATAATCCCAGACCACGAATCGGCCGAGATCGCCGGCGGCGGCAAAGGCCACCCGCCCCTTGGCTACCTCTGCCAACCGGTAGGCAAACTGGATGTCTTCCCGGGTCTGCGACCAGCCGGCGATCAGAAACAGATTCACGGTGATTCCCTCACGGCGGCAGGCCTCCGCCTCGCGGAGCGTGGCCTCCTCCGTTCGCCGATGGGGCGGATAGAGGAGGTAGAGCTCTCCGCCTTCGAAGTGGGCCGTCGGCAGGCCGTCGGTGATCAGGATCACCTGACGGTTGGGAGTGTCCTGCCGCGCCAGGAACTGTCGCGACAACTGGAGCGCATGCTGGATGTTCGTGAAGTGGGGCGGCACATCGCTTTCAGTGATCCGGGGGTCGGTCATGTCGGCCCGCAACCGCACGACCGAATCGAAGATCGTGACCGGCTTGGGGAGGAGTTTCACGATTTCGCCGGCCGGCCGGGGCTTGGCGAATGAGGCCATCTCGATGAACTGAAGCGAATCGCCGGGATACTCCCGCTGCACGAGCCCCTGGAGGGCGAGGGCCATCTTCTTGACGTGCACGTAAAGCCCGCCGTACCGCATCGAGCCGCTCATGTCGAGCACGACGGTGGTGGCGCACTTCGGCGTGTTGCGGGTCTTGTGAACCTCGATGTCGCGGGCATCGAGCGTCAGCCGGCCGCCGGCATCGCCCCCCGCCGCCCGGCGGAGCATCGCGTTGACGAGCGATCCCGGGATGTCCATGTGGGCCACGGAGTCGCCAAACTCGTAAGGCCGCGTGGGCACGAGTTCCACCGCGCCGTCGCCGGTCACGCCCGCGTCGTGTCGGCCGGTGCGGGAAGCCTGCAGATCGGCGAAGATCGTCTCGAGGAGCTTGCCCTGGAAGGTCCGCATCGCCTTTGGGGAGAGTTCCAAGCCGTCCTTGCCCCGTTCGAGTCCTTGCCGGGCCGCCGCCTGTTCGATCGCCTCCTGCACCTGCTGCCGCAGCCGCTCAAGCTCGTCGAGTTCGCTGCCCTCCACGAACTCGGCGAGGCTCTCGAGGTCGATCAGGGCCACGCGGGCGTTTTTCCGGGCCTCCTCCAGTTGGGCCAGCAGCCGTTCGATCTCCTCGAGCCGCTCCTTGACGGCCAGCGCCTCGTCGATCGAGAGCCGCTCCCGGCCCGTGAAGCTCCACTTCGTCGCGAGTTCGTCGAGCTGATACACCGCCGCCAGCCGATCGGCCAGCGACACAAGCTCGGCGGCGAATCGCGACTGGTCGTCGCCTTGGGCATACCAGAGCCGCTCGAGCCGCTTGAGCTGCTCCTCACGCACGGCCCGTTCAAAGGCCTCGCGGTGGCGGGCCGGCGGGCGGGCCGCGGCAGCCGCCTGGTGAAACCCGCCTCGGGCCCGCTTGCGGGCTGTCTCGGGCTCGTATCGCTCAAGGATCTGCCGCCGCAACTCCTCGAGCTTTCGCCGAATTGAGTCCAGCGAAGGGCCGAGGCCGCGGATCTGATCGGGTGAGAGCACGATCGCGTCGGCCAGTTGCTCGGGCGTCAGCTCGAGGGCGTCGAGATCGCCATACTCCAGGAGGTGTTCCATCGCCGCCGACACGAGGTCGGCCATCGGCGTCCGCGGCGGGGGCACCGCCACCGGGTCATACTTCTGGTAGCGATGGACGATCCCGCCGAGGCTGTCGCGATTGGGCATGGCTCACCTCCAGCCGCGCGTGTCGTAGACCGTCTTGCCATGGGCCTGGATCCGTGAGATCCGCTCGGTGGCGTAGAGCCCCGCCAGGATGAACTCGAT
>JBJOHE010000381.1:0-23987 GCA_046047895.1 Planctomycetota bacterium
GCTCAGTGACGGCAAAAGTCGCGTCGCGGGCGAGGATACGCCCCTATGCTCCTCGACTTTCGCCGACCCCCGAGCCTCCCTCGCGCAGTGGTCACTGGCACGGGGGTTCGGGATGGCTCTCGGAGCGGGAGGCATCCCGCCGCCGATTTGACATTTTCACCTGTCCCGCCGACATTCCGCGGGTTGATGAATCCCTCGCACCGCTACCGTTGGGCCACGCCAGGCGACATCAACGCCTTCTTCGGGCTCTGCCTCGACAACCTGGCGGGGCTGGTGCTCACCGTCTCACTCCTGGCGACCGTATTCGGGTTTCCGGCCGACTTCGCCCTTGGGCACCTCGTGCCCGGCACGGCCGTGGGGGTGGTGGTGGGCGACCTGCTCTTCACCTGGATGGCCTTCCGGCTGGCCCGGCGAACCGGTCGGACCGACATCACGGCGATGCCGCTGGGACTCGACACTCCGAGCACCTTCGGCATGGTGTTCTTCGTGCTCGGCCCCGCCTTCCGGGCCGGGCTCGAAGGGGGGCTGACGGAGGCCGCGGCCGCCCGTCATGCCTGGCATATCGGCATGTGTTCGATCGTGGTAAGCGGCTTCTTCAAGCTCGCGTGCGCGCCGCTGGCGGGCTCGCTGCGTCGGATCGTGCCCCGGGCAGGGCTGCTCGGCAGCCTGGCGGCGATCGCCCTGGCCCTGATCACGTTCCTGCCACTGCTCGAGATCGCCACCTCGCCGCTCGTGGGGCTGATCTCGCTCGGCATCATTCTGGCGACGCTCACCGCCCGGATCCCGTTCCCGTTTCGGATCCCCGGAGCGCTGGCGGCGCTCCTGATCGGTGGCAGCCTCCACTTCTTCGGCGGATGGGCGGGCCTGCTCCCCGAAGCGGCGGCCCACTCCGCGATCGACCCGGCCGCCGCCCTCTGGCCGACGGAGTGGCTACGGGCCCTGCGGCTCGAATGGCTCGAGGCCTGGCCCGACACGATCCGGTACCTGCCGATCGTGATCCCCTTCGCACTCGGCACGGTGGTGGGCGGCATCGACTGCACCGAGAGTGCGGCGGCCGCCGGAGATGAATACCACACCGGCCGGATCATCGCGGTCGAAGGGATCGCCACCGTGCTGGCCGGAGCCTGCGGCGGCGTGATCCAGACCACGCCCTACATCGGCCATCCCGCCTACAAGGCCATGGGGGGGCGGGCCGGCTACACGCTCGCCACGGCGATCTTCATCGGCGCGGCCGGACTGACCGGCACGTTCGCCTGGCTCTACCAGGCGATCCCCGGCCCGGCGATCCTTCCGATCCTCGTGTTCATCGGCCTGGAGATCACCGCCCAGAGCTTCCATGCCACGCCCGAGCGTCATTATCCGGCCGTCGCGATCGCCTGCGTGCCGGCCCTCGCGGCGCTCGCCAAGATCGAGACCGACAAATTGCTCGCCGCCGGGGCCCAGCCGGCCGGGCCGCTCGTGGCCGAACTCTTCTCGATCCGGCTGCTGGCGGCGGGCTTCATCGTGACGAGCCTCGTCTGGGCGGGCCTGGTGGCCGCGCTCATCGACCGCAACCTCCGCGCGGCCGCCGGCTGGTGCCTGGCCGCCTGCGGCCTGACCTTCTGTGGCGTGATCCACTCCCCGTTCGCCGACGGCCGGCTGTTCCTGCCCTGGGCGATCGGCAGCCTGCCCGCGGAGGCCGTCGGCCGCGGGCCGATCGAGGTGGCGATCGCCTACGCGCTGCTCGCCCTGCTCTTCTCCGCCTGGTCGGCCGTCATGCCCCTGGCTGGCCCATCTCGTCGGCGGTCATTCGAGACCGTAGGCGCCGGCCACCGGGATGTCGATGCCGCGGCGGCTGGCGAACTGGGTCCGTGAGAGGAACCGCGGCTCGAGGTTGAAGGTCACGCCCACGTTGTTGCGGCTGTAGTCGACGTTGAAGCCGAAGGTCATCAGGAACGACTCGCCGATCCGCACGAGCTGGAAGTTCTGGCCGATGTTGCGGCCGGTCAGGTCGATCGCCGAGCCGAAGGAGCTCGCCCACTTCGGGCTCATCCGGTAGGTGTAGGAGCCGGTCAGCACCGCCGCGCTGATCGGGCCGCCGAACTGGTTGAAGCCGAGGTAGAAGCTGCCGCGGGGCGTGCGGTTGAGCAGGGCGCCCACGGTGTAGAGCTGCTGGCCGCCGGTGAAGAAGTCGACGTCAGCCGTCGAGAAGACGGTCGTCCGGTCGCCGACATGCCAGCGGAAGTCGTACTGCCAGAGGCCCATCACCTGACCGAAGTTCTGGTCGGTGACCGGGAAGAACTCGCCGTCGATGTCGAGCACCATCCAGTCGATGATCCGTCGATTGCCAACGGGGCCCCGCTTCGTCTGCCACCGCTGTCGGGCCGCCACGCGGAAGGCGGTCAGGTCGTTGGCGATCTCGGTCGGGCCGGTCACCCAGCTTCCCATGCCCCGGCGGACGAGGTAGGTCCGCGGGTCGTACTTGTTGTCAGGGCCGAAGATGAAGGGAGCCGCCAGAGGCGTCACCTGCCCGGGCACCGCGCCGTAATCCCAGTAGGGAATGTTCCGGCGATACTGATTGATCGCGTCGTCGTCGATCTGATCGTAGAGCGGAAACTGATCGATGCTCTGGGTGGCATCGGCGTAGGAGAACTCGGCCTCCAGGACCACCTTGTGGGCCAGGCCGTGGAGATTCCAAAACTGGCTCTCGACCGTGTTGTCGGCGGTCCACATCGGCAGGCTCGAGCGGATCCCCACCTGGCCATAGGCGCGGTCGATCGGCTGGAGCGTGAGATCCTCGCCCCAGTGGGCCAGCTCCCCGAGGGCATAGGGCACGATCTTCACGGCCCCCGCCTGAAACGGGAGATCGAGCTCCTGCCGCGTGGCGAACCGCTCGCCGATCACCTCGTTCTCGTAGGGCAAGAGCGTCCAGATGTCGAGACCCTGGCCCGCGATCGGAGCCTGAGGCGTCGACTGCCGGACGTACGACAGGCTCGAGTGCTCATACCAGCTCACGGCATCCCGCAGGAGCGGCTGGCCGAAGAAGTAGTGGTCGAGCCGGGGCCACCATTCGCTCTGGGTGAAGAATGGATCGACCCGCACGCTCGTGAGGAGCCGGAGCTGGCGGTTTTCGATCGGCCGCCGCAGGTCGAGCCAGGTCCGCTGCTCGTAGCCCTCTTCCCACTCCGCCTCGTAATACTCCTCGAGGAAGTTCTGGTCGCTGATCCAGCCGGCCGTGCCCCGCAGCTGCCAGCCGCCGAACAGGCTCTCTGTGGAACCGCCGAGATCCTGGCGGTGCCGCCAGAAGGAGCGGCCGCGGAAGGTCCGGTCGGGATAGCCCGGATAGATGAAGTCCCGGCGGTAGAGACCGAGGTTGTCGCGGCCCACATCGCCGATGAACCAGGCGTCCAGGTCGCCGCTGGCCGGCGTCTGCAGCCCGAGGAAGCCGGGCCGATTGTAGAGGAGCGAGGTGCCGCCGCCGGGGCCGCGGAGGCTCAGATAATCGACGTCGAGGTCCCAATCGACACCGTCGGGCGGCCGCCGCCAGCCGAGGATCTGAAACAGATCCCAGCCGGTGAGCACCTGCGTGCCGAAGATCTGGTCGTTCTTCACCTGGAGGTCATTGATGTAGAAGGTGGGCTTCTTGGCGTTGGTGGCGAGCACCGGCCACCAGAGGATCGGCACCCCGGCGATCGTCGCGGTGTTGCCTCGGCTGGTGATGAACTGCTGGTGCTCGACCACGGGCTCGCCGGTGGCGGCGTCGATCAAAGGCTGGCCGAATGGCCCGGCCAGCGGCACCTGTTCGTCGGTGAACTCGAGCTCGCGGGAGCGGAACTCCCACGACGGCACACCCAGCCGGCTCGAGGTCAGGCCCGTCTGCTGGGCGACGAACCGGCTGCGGTCCACCTGCCGGAGCACGTCGGCCCGGAGTCGCACGGCCCCCGAGTAGTTGTCCACCGGGGTGAGCACCGTCGCTCCCGTGATCACGCCGGCCGAGCGGGGCACGTCGTAGAACATGTTCGCCGCCTCGACCACCCGCTGGCCCTGCCGGAAGACGACGTTGCCCTCCATGTAGAGCTCCAGCGGCACGTCCGGCGCCTGGGCGGCATTGCCGTCGAGGTCGGGCTGGCCGCCTCCCTGCGTCCAGATCACGAGCCGGTCGGCCGAGATGTCGAGCGGCCCGGCGGGATCGACACCGTCGATCACGAGGTTCACGCCGGACGTGATCACTGCGATCCATTCCGTGCCCGTCGGGCTCGGCAGCCACTTCACGTTGAGGGGCACGCTCGAGCGGGGGAAAGCCCGCAGCCGCCGGGCGGCCGCCGCGGGGGCGACCTGCGGCACCGCGGCCCCGCCGAACTCCGCAAACTGGGCCTGCCGGATCGGTTCGTCTTCCGCATGCGCGACGAGCGCGATGTCGGCCGGAGCCGCCGCTTCGGTTTCATAGGCGGGCGGCGGGCCGGCAGCCGGGACAACGCTTGCGAAATCAAGGTCTGGATCCCGCTGAAACCAGAACCGCCCGGCCCAATCCGCGCCGCGGACCGTGGCCGCCCCGGCGGGCTCGGCCGTCGCCGATCGCACCCGCACGTCACCCGCCATGCGGACGAGCATGCCCCGCACCCGCGGCTCGGCGGCCGACTCGTCGATCGCGGCCTGTTCGATCCAGACGACCGCCTCGTGGGCCGTCGCCGTCGTGCCACCCTGCTCGAGCCTGACGCCTCCGGTGAGGTGCCAGACGTCGTAGGCTCCTTCGGTCCAGCGGGCCGCCTGCGTGGCGACGATCGCGACCGGCTCGCCCGGATCGACCGCCGGCACCTCGACGCGGCCCGCCTCCGCGATCACCGCCGCAAGGCCTCGGGCAGGGAGATCGGCGAGCGCGCCGGCGCTGGCCTCGGGCGGCAGCACGGTGTCGGCGGCGGGCACGGCTGGCGGAATCCCGCCGAACATGCCGCAGGCCAGCAGCGACCACAGTCGCTGGCGCAGCCATGATCCGGCGGCGCGGGCAGAACCGTCCCGGCCCCAGGCGGTTGGCCTGGGTCGCGTTCGGGTCGCGATGGCTGGGATGGAAAGCGTGCGCACGCTGCTCGCCGGGGCTTGCGAGGCCTCGAGGGAACGGGACCGGATGTGGCAAAAACGGCGGGACTATAGGGGCGTTCCCGAAAGCCGGTCAAGGCATCGCGGACGAGCCCCCGGCCACCGCAAGTCTCGGTTTTTCTTGGAGTTACGCCGCGGCAGCGGGCCCGCGCGGAGGCGGGCTTCGGCCCTGCATTCGGGGCGGTGTCGCGGAGCCGGGAAAGGCCTCCGCCGGGGAGTGGGGAAAGCTGGCGAGTCGCTCTGGCAACCCCGGTAGACTGCTGGGCAGGTGGACCGTTCGTTCGCCTCCCTCCGCATCCCTCCCCGCCCCGCGAGGCCGCCCCCGTGTCCGAGGCCCGCCAGGCCATGCCCGCTGCGTCGCCTACCCGGCTCGCCACGGCGCTCGCCGCCTGGATCGTCCGCTTCCGGTTGCTGTTGGTGGTGGTGGCGGTCTGTCTGGTCGCGATTTCCATCGAGCGGGCCCGCCGGCTGGAGTTCTCCCGTTCGATCGACGCGATGTTCGATCGCAGCGACCCGGCGCTCGTGCCCTATCGCCGCATGACCCGCACCTTCGGCGGCACCGAGGTGGTGCTGGCCGCCTATGACGATCCTGAACTGTTCACGCCCGATGGAATCTCCCGGCTGGCCGACCTCACCTCCCGGCTCGAAGGTGAGCCGGGTGTGGCCACCGCCACGAGCCTGGCGACCACGCCGCTCGGACCGCGGATCATCGCCACCGATGAAAGCCCCGCCGCCCGTCGGCTCGTGCGGCTGCTGGAAGGCTACGTGGTGGGGGCCGACCACCGCACCGCAGCCGTCGCCTGCACGCTCGAACCGCTTCC
The DNA here is from genome assembly GCA_046047895.1 of Planctomycetota bacterium. Taxonomy (GTDB): domain Bacteria; phylum Planctomycetota; class Planctomycetia; order Pirellulales; family UBA1268; genus QWPN01. The sequence continues at coordinate 5,895 of JBJOHE010000381.1, forward strand.
CGCCGACCTTGTCACGGCTCGCCAGCAGGCGGTGTCGCGGGCCGCCACGATCGACCGGCTCCGGCAGGTGATGCGAGACTTCCCCGCCGGCACGGTTGCCGGTGAGCCCGCCATGCTTCGTGACGGCTTCGCGATGCTCGAATGGGACGGCACGGTGCTGGCCTGGGCGAGCGTGGCCCTCACGGGAGGCGTGCTGCTGATCTTCTTCCGCAGCATCCGGTGGGTGCTCGTGCCGATGGGGGTGGTGCTGACGGCCCTCTGGACCACCCGCGGCCTGCTGGCCGTGGCCGGCTCGAAGCTGACGATGGTTTCCACGATGCTCTCGGCGATGATCACCGTGGTGGCGATCGCCACGGTGACCCACGTGATCGTCGAGTTTCGCCGGCGACGAGACCTCGGACAGGCTTCCGCCCAGGCGCTCGAGGCCGCGCTCGCCACGCTCGCCTGGCCGATCTGCGGGGCGATCGCCACCGACGTGCTCGGCTTCGCGGCCCTGACGGCCAGCCAGGTCGGCCCGGTCCACGATTTTGGCGTGATGACGGCGGTTGGAGCGGGGATGGTGCTGCTCGCGGTGCCGCTCGTGCTGCCCGCGCTCGCCCTGGCCGGCCGGATCGACGGCGATCCGCGACGAGTCTGGGGGGAGACCTGGCTCGAGGCCGCCCTCGACCGGCTCGTGCGGCAGATCGTGGCCCGGCCCCGCACGATCCTGACCGTGGTGACCGCGGCGGTCGCCGTCGCGGTGGCGGGCATGGCGCGGCTCGAAGTGGAAACCGATTTCACCAGGAACTTCCGGGCCGACAGCCCGACGGTCGCTTCTTATGACATGGTGGAATCGCGGCTGGGCGGGGCGGGCGTCTGGGATGTGCTCGTGCCGGTCGGCGAGACGGTCGATGCCGCCACCCTCGTGCGGGTGGCGGCGGTCGAAGCGCGGCTTCGGCAGGAGGTGGTGACGACCACAGCCGCCGGGCTCTCCGAGCCTGGGCTCACAAAGGTGATGAGCGTGGCAGACGTGATCGCGGCCATCTCGCCGGTGGCGCTCGAAAACCTCGAGGGCTCACTCGTGGGCAACTGGGCGGTGGCGCAGGGGGTGGCCGTGATGCAGCGGCAGCTGCCCCAGCTCGCCGGCACGCTGGTCGGCCAGGATCCGGCCGACGGGAGCCGGTGGCTGCGGATCATGCTCCGCGCCCGCGAACGCCAACCGGCGGCCGCCAAGCGGGAGATCATCGCCGGGGTTCGGCGGGTGGTGGCAGAGGAGTGGCCCGTGACATCCGCCGGGGCTCCTGCGGACGTGACCGGGTTCTTCGTGCTGCTCTCGCAGCTCGTCGATCGGATGCTCGCCGACCAGTGGCTCACCTTCGGCCTGGCCGCAGCCGGAATCTTCCTCCTGCTCTCGCTCGCATTCCGCAGCCCGCTGCTGGGGCTCGTGGCCCTCGTGCCCAACGGCCTGCCGATCCTGGTCGTGCTCGGACTGCTCGGCTGGGCCGGCATGCGGATCAACATGGGGACGGCGATGATCGCGGCGGTGTCGCTCGGCCTGTCGGTCGACAGCTCCATCCACTACATCGCCGCCTTTCGTCGGCATTCCGACGGGGGCCGGATTCACACCGCGCTCGAGGCGGCCCATCGCACCGCGGGCCGGGCGATGATTTTCTCGACCCTCGCTCTGGCGATCGGCTTCCTCGCCCTTACCACCAGCGGCTTCATGCCCACCGTCTCCTTCGGCTGGCTCTCCTGCCTCACCCTGCTGGGCGGGCTGGCCGGCAACCTCGTCGTCCTGCCGGTGCTCCTGACGCTGCTGGGCCCCCGGCTTGTGCCGGCCTCGAGACCGCCGGCCTGACCGCGGAGGCGGCAGATGCCGCCGGCGGCACAATCGGCTACAAATCACAGCCCTTCGGAGACCCAGCATCATGACCCGTGAATTCCTGCCGGCCGGTACCGCCGGCCTGATTGAAGCCCGCCCATCCACGCCGGTAGCCACCATCGACGCCGAGGCGGTCGTGCTCTTTCTCGCTGAGGGAACGGCGACCACCGGGATGGCCGCCGCGGTCGACGCCGCCTCGGGCGGCCTGCTCACCGCGCTCGCCGCGGCCGGAGAGCTCACCGGCCGGCGATACGAGGCCGTCACGCTCCTGGCGCCGCAGGGTCTGGCGACCAGGCATCTGCTCGTGATGGGCGTTGGCAGAACCGAGGAACTCGAGCCCGGCATCGTCTTCCGGGCCGCGGCCGCCGCCGCCCGGCAGCTGGCGGGCCGTCCCCGTGGCCGCGTCGCCTTCCTGGCCGAGGCTGCCTGGAGCACGAGCCTCGTCGAGCAGGCCGTCGCCGGCGCCGCGACCGGGATGGTGGGGCAGGACCTCTATCGCTCCGAGCCCAAGCGAACCCGGTTTGCCACCACCGAATGGATCGGGGCCGACGCCGCCGCGGTGGCCCGCGGAGCCTTGATCGCCGACGGTGTGAACCTGGCCCGCCGGCTCGTCAACACCTCCCCCGACCACCTCTACCCCGAGTCGTTCGCTGAAGAGGCCGCCGCGATCGCCGGCCGGACCGGCCTCGAGATCGAGATCTGGGACGAAGACCGCCTCCGCCGCGAGCGGTGCGACGCCCTGCTGGCCGTCGCCCGTGGCAGCGCCCGCCAGCCACGGCTCGTGCTGCTCCGTTATCGCGGGCGGCCCACCACGGGAAGCGACCGACCTGATCTGGCCCTCGTCGGCAAGGGGGTGACCTTCGACTCCGGCGGACTCTCGCTCAAGCCGTCGGACGCGATGATGGGCATGAAGATGGACATGGCGGGCGGCGCGAGCGTGCTCGGCGGGATCGCGACGATCGCCGCCCTGAAGCTCCCGGTTGACGTGGTCGCCGGCATCGGCCTGGTCGAGAACATGACCGGGCCGGCCGCCTACAAGCTCGGCGACGTGATCACGGCTCGCAGCGGAACCACGATCGAGATCCACAACACCGACGCCGAGGGGCGGGTGGTGCTGGCCGACGTGCTCGACGTGGTCCGCGGACTGGCCCCGCGGCGGATGGTCGACCTGGCCACGCTCACTGGCGCCTGCATGGTGGCCCTGGGGCACGACGTGGCGGGGCTGTTCACCAACGACCAGGCCTGCTGCGACGCCGTCGCAGCCGCGGCCCGGAGCGTCGGCGAGCCGGTCTGGCAGCTGCCGATGTATGCCGACTATGGCGACCAGATCAAGAGTGACGTGGCCGACATCAAGAACGTCGGGGACGGCCGCTGGGGCGGCGCGATCACCGCCGCGAAGTTCCTCGAGCGATTCGTCGGCGACATTCCCTGGACCCACGTCGACATCGCCGGCCCGGCCTTCGCCGAGAAGCCCAGGCCCTGGACCGACGGCGGCGGCACCGGCGTGATGGTGCGGCCGCTCGTGGAACTCGCCCGCTCGACCGCCTGATCAGCTTCCTCGGGCCGGCAGAGGGCATTCCGTGTCGACCGGGCAGGGCTCCACCTGCCAGATGTCACGGGCATATTCCGCGATCGTGCGATCGCTCGAAAACCGGCCCGCCTTGGCCACGTTCCGGATCGCCATCGCGGCCCAGCGGTGCGGATCACGGGAGAGGCTCCACACCCGCTCCTTCGCGGCCATGTAGGCCGACAGATCGGCGAGGTGCATGTAGTGATCGCCGCGGTGGAGGAGGGCCTCACGGATCGGCTCGAAGGCGCCGGGCTCGTCGTGGCTGAAGTGGTTGTTGAAGATCAGGTTGAGGGCGGCTTCGGTCTCCGGCTCATGGTGGTAATGCCAGTGGGGGCTGTACCAGCCGCGGCTCGCCGCCACCTCCCCGGCGGTCAGGCCGAACAAAACGATGTTGTCCTCCCCGACCTCCTCGGCGATCTCGATCGTCGCCCCGTCACGGGTGCCGACGGTGATCGCGCCGTTGAGCATGAACTTCATGTTGCTCGTGCCGCTGGCCTCGTATCCGGCAGTCGAAATCTGCTCCGAGATGTCGCTCGCCGGAATCAACTTCTCCGCCAGGCTCACGGAATAATTGGGCAGGAATTCCACCCGGAGCCGGCCCCGCACCAGCGGGTCGTGGTTGACCACCTTCCCGATCGAGGTGATCAGCCGGATGATCACCTTGGCCAGGTGGTAGGCGGGCGCCGCCTTGCCCGCGAACAGGTGGGTCTGGGTCGGAATGTCGAGATGCGGGTCGTTCCGCAGCCGGTTGTAGGTGACGACGATCCCGATGGCGGCGAGCAGCTGCCGCTTGTATTCATGGATTCGCTTGATCTGGGTGTCGAACAGGGTCGTCGGGTCGAGGCGGATGCCCTGGGTTTCAGCCAGCCAGTCGACGAACCGGCGTTTCGCCTCCCGCTTCGCATTGAGAAACCGCTGGCGAAAGCCCGCGTCTTTGGCGAGGGGAAGCAGCTTCTCGAGTTCCGCCAGGTCGGTGATCCAGCCGGTGCCGATCGCGTCGCTGATCAGATCCGCCAGCGGCGGATTGGCCAGCAACAGCCACCGCCGCGGCGTGATGCCGTTGGTCTTGTTGCTGAACCGCTCGGGAAACATGTCGGCAAAATCCCGGACGGTGGTCTCCCGCAGGAGCCGGGTATGGATCGCGGCCACTCCGTTTGTGCTGTGGCTGCCCACGATCGCCAGGTTGGCCATCCGCACCCGCTGCTGCCCCTCCTCGGCGATCAGGCTCATGCTCCGCACACGGGCCTCGTCGCCGGGATAGCGGGCCCGCACCGTGTCGAGAAACCGGCGGTTGATCTCGTAGATGATGTCGAGCTGCCGGGGCAGCAGCGTCGCGAACAGTGCCACCGGCCACTGCTCGAGCGCCTCGGGCAGGAGCGTGTGATTGGTGTAGGCGAGCGTGCGGACGGTGAGGTCCCAGCTCTGGTCCCAGCCCAGGCCCGCCTCGTCGAGCAGGATCCGCATCAGTTCGGCGACGGCCATCGCCGGATGGGTGTCGTTGAGCTGGATCGCCACCTTGTCGGGAAGCTGATGCCACTCGTTTCCGCGGTGGCGAAACCGCCGCACGATGTCGGCCAGCGAGCAGCGGACCAGAAAGAACTCCTGGATGAATCGGAGCGACCGTCCCCGGGGAGTGGAATCGTCGGGATAGAGGACGCGAGTGACCGTCTCGGCGAGCACCCGGTCGGCGACGGCCCCGAAGAAATCCCCGCCCGAGAACTGGCCGAAGTGGAAGACGTCGGCCGTGGCGGCCTTCCACAGCCGAAGCGTGTTGATCGTGCGGCCACCATAGCCCACCACGGGCCGGTCGTAGGGCACTCCCGAGAGCTGCAACTCCTGCCCCGGGATCGAGATGATCTCGCCGCCCCGAAGCTCGAAACTGCTGCCGAGCGTCACCGTCACGGCCCGGCTCGGCCGCACCACCTCCCAGGGGTCGGGATAGGCGAGCCAGTTGTCGGCCAGCTCCACCTGCCGGCCGTGCTCGATCGCCTGCCGGAAGATGCCGAAGTCATACCGCAGCCCATAGCCGATGGCCGGCAGGCCCAGCGTCGCCATCGAGTCGATGAAGCAGGCCGCGAGCCGACCGAGGCCCCCGTTACCCAGCCCGGCGTCGGGCTCACTCTCCACGATCGACTGCCAGTCGCGGTCGCCGTCCGATCGCAGGTCCCGTCGCACGAAGTCTTCGAGGCCGAGATTGAGGATGTTGTTCTCGAGCATCCGCCCGATCAGGAATTCGAGCGACAGGTAGTAGACCTGCTTGGGATTCTTGCGGTCGTATTCGGCCTGGGTGAGCACCCACCGCTGCGCCAGCACATCCCGGAGCGTCCGGGCCACCGACTCGAACCGCTCCCGGCAGGTCACGTCGTCGGGCAGGACGACGTGGTCGAGCACGAGATGCCGATCGTAGTAGTCGCTGTCGGGAAACCGGATGCTGCCGACCTCGTATCGTTCGAGGGCGGACGATCGATCAGGTGGTGTCATCGGTGGAGGCTCCGGAAGGCAGCGGCAGAGTCCTAGCCGCCGCCTGAGTATGCTTCCGCGGGATTGCGACTCAAGCGGCCCTCTGCCGCTCATCAAACGCTCATGGCCCCTCCAGGAGCGAACCTCCCCGCGACCAATCGCGTAACGAGCCAAGCCCTTCGACCGCAGGGGCCAAAAACCTTGAATCGGTTTTCGTGAATTCCCACCCGCACCCGAGCCGACGAATCTCTCTCGGCGACGCTTCCCCGGCCCTTGGAGAACCGCGTGACATGAACGACTCGACGACCCCCGTCAGCCAGGCGGCTGTCGTGGCGATCCGCAACGGCAGGGTGTGTCTGATTACGAGCAGCAGCGGCAAGCGGTGGCTCGTCCCCAAGGGCAATCTCCAGACCGGCCGCGATCTGCGGGAAACTGCGGCCCGCGAGGCCTGGGAAGAGGCCGGACTGGTGGGACGGGTCAAGCAGCGGCCCCTGGGGGTCTACGAGTTCACAAAACTTGGCCGCCTCCACGAGGTGGTCGTCTACCGGATGCGGGTTCGGGCGGCGAAGCGGAACTGGCCCGAACGAGACAGGCGGCGGCGACGCTGGCTGCGACCAGACAAGGCCGCCGAAAGGATTTCCCATGCGGCCCTCCGCGAACTCGTCGTCGCCGCCGTCGGCTGCGGCCGAGCCGCCTGACCGCGAACGGCCCGTCAGCCCGTGTCCACAACCCACACCTTGAGGAGACCGGTCAGGTGAGCGGATCCGAGACGAACCGATTGAGTGACCTTCAGGAGTCGACGCCCGTTGCCGATGCGGCTCGGCGGGTGCTGGCCGTGCGGCTGGAGACGGTGCGGGATTGCCTCGACAAGGCCCTCAGGACGGCCGGCGATCGCCGCAAGAGCATTCACGCCCTGCGGGTCGCCACCCGTCGGGCTGCCGCCGCGATCGACGTGTTTGCCGCCTGCCTGCCGCGGCGAGTCTTCAAAGAGGCTCGGGCGTCGATGCGGACCCTACGGCGGGCGGTCGGATTTGCCCGCGACTGGGATGTGGTGCTCCAGCAGCTCGCGCGGCAGCTCGAGACCGCCACCGAAGCCGAACGGCCGGCGATCGACATGCTCCACGGCTACGCGATCGCCCATCGGATTCCGGCGCAGCGACGTCTTGAAGCCGCCTGCCCGGACCATCCGTTCGGCTTCGATCGGCTGATGGCCAAATGCATCGCCGCGGTTCGCTACCGCGGCACCGCCGGCGATAGCTTCGGAAGCCATGTGCTGCCGATCATCGGCCGGTTGGTCGCAAACCTCAACACGCGGGCCGCCGATGGCGATGGCGACTGGGGGCGGCTCCATGATGTCCGCATCGCAGGCAAACGGCTCCGCTACAGCCTCGAACTGGTCCAGGATTCCTTCGGAGGTCCGTGCGTGACCCAGCTGTGCCCGGCGCTCGAAGCGCTCCAGGAGAAGCTGGGCCGGGTGAACGACAGCTTCAATGCCGTCGGGCTGCTGAGGCAGCTTGCCGATGGCATGCGGACCACCGCCCCGGCCGCAGCCCGCCGGTACGGGGAATTCCTCGATCGGCAAATCGCAGCCCACGAAGCCGTGATGCACGAGGGTCGGCAGGCCTATCGCGAATGGCTCGCCAGCTGGAATGGGGCCGACATGCAGGACAGCCTCCGATCCCTTTCGCCCGATATCACCTGCCGGCATCCGATCCGGGGCGTGGTCCCGGCGGCTGGACCGATCGACCCGGAGGGCGTCCTCGGACGGATCGCCTGACGTCGCCCGCAGTGGGTTACAGCAGGCGATCGAGTTCGTCCACGAGCTCGCCGAACCGGGTCAGGGCCGTCGCCACCGGCTCGGGGCTTTCCAAATCGACGCCCGCGTCCCGGAGGAGATCGAGCGGCCACTTCGACGAGCCGCCCCGGAGAAATCCGAGGTAGGCGTCGAGGGCACCGGGCACGCCGTCGGCCACCCGCTGGGCCAGCGTGATCGCAGCCGCCAGGCCCGTCGCATACTTGTAGACGTAGAAGGCCGAGTAGAAGTGGGGGATCCGCAGGCACTCAAGCTCCAGTTGAGGGTCGACCACGAAGTCGGGGCCGAAGTAGGCGTCGAGCAGCTCACGGTAGATGAACCGCAGCCGTTCGAGGGTGAGGGGCTCGCCCTTCTCGGCGCTGGCATGGGTCCGCCGCTCGAACTCGGCGAACATCGTCTGCCGCACGATGGTGGCCCGGATCGAGTCGATCTCGCGGGCGATGATCGCGGCCCGCTCCTTGTCGGTCTCGGCCCTGGCGAGCAGCAGCCTCGTCAGCAGCTGTTCGTTGAAGGTGCTCGCCACCTCGGCCACGAAGATCGTGTAGTTCGCATACTGGAAGGGCTGGGCTTCCGCCGAATAGCGGGTGTGCATCGAGTGGCCCGCCTCGTGGGCCAGGGTGAAGACATGCTCGATCGCCTCGTCCTGGAAGTTCATCAGGATGTAGGGGTCGGAGTCGTAGGTGCCTGAACTGAAGGCGCCCGACTGCTTGCCGGCATTGGGGTAGCGGTCGCACCACCGGCCCCGGAGGCCCCGCTCCAGGCGGGTGCAATACTCGCTGCCCAGCGGCCCGAGCGCCGTCACAATCACATCCACCGCCTCGTCCCAGGTGTGCCGCCGCTCCAGTTCGGGCACGAGGGGCACATAGCAGTCGTAGTGGTGGATCTCGTCGAGCCCGAGAATCCGCTGCCGAAGCCGATAGTAGCGGTGCACTGCCGGCAGGTGTTCCCGCACCGCCGCGATCAGCTGGTCGTAGACGCCCAGCGGCACGTTGTCGGCAAACAGGGCGGCCTCGACGGCGCTGGGATAGCCCCGCACCCGGGCGGAATAGATGTCCCGCTCGTTCGAGCCCGAGAGCGTGGCCGCGAGGGTATTGGCGTGGGACTCGTACTGGGCGTAGTACTGGAGAAAGGCGGTCTTCCGCACCGCCGGCACGGTGTCGTGAAGCAGGGTCACGAACGTGGCGTTGGAGAGCTCGATCCGCTCCCCCGTGCCCGTGGTGACGCTGCCAAACTTCAGATCGGCATCGGTGAGCTGCCGAAAGACCTTGCCGGCGGTGCCGGCGAAGGTGCCCTGCATCGCCAGGAGCTTCTCCTCCGGCTCCGAGAGCACATGGGGGCGGGTCCGTACGAGCCGCTCGAGCAGCAGCCGGTAGGGGGCGAGCTCGGGCAGGTCCATCCATTCAAGCAGCGTGGCTGCGGGAATCGCCAGGATCTCCGGCCGCACGAAACTGGCCGCCTCGCCGGCCCGGGTCGCCACGTGCTGAAACCGCCCCACCATCCGTTGGGCGTCGGCGGCAGCCTGGTCTTCGGCCGCCCGCAGAAAGGCGTAGGTGCCGATCCGATCGCCCTCGCGATCGACGGAGAGATCGAAGGCCAGGCAGTCGGCCAGCCGCCGGGGGCCGGACCCAAGCGTTCCGGCGAAGCCCGCGAAGCCGGGAATCCGCTCCTCCCAGGCCGCGAGGGCGGCCTCCCACTCGTCGTCGGACCGGAACAGGCTCGCAAGGTCCCAGGTGTCACCGGGCCGAACGTCCCGCCGGGCTGGCAGGCTCTTCACCGCTGGCTCGCTCATGCGTCGCTCCTCACAGTCTCCAGACTGCGGTGCCCCAGGCCAGGCCACCGCCGAATCCACAGATCACGATCGTGCTCTCCGGCCCCACCCGCCCCGACCTCCAGGCCTCGTCGAGCGCCAGCGGGATCGAGCCGCTCGACGTGTTGCCGTAGCGATCGAGATTCAGAAACATCTTCTCGGCCGGTATGCCCAGGGCCGTGCGAATGCCGTCGATGATCCGGGCATTGGCCTGGTGGAGCACGAACAGGTCGATCTGGTCGAGCGCGAGCCCCGCCCGGGCCACCACGGCCGCGATGTTTTCCTCGGCCAGGCGGATCGCCCACTTGAAGACCGCCCGGCCGTCCATCTGCATGAACTGCTCCCGCCGGGCGAGTCCTTCGGCCGTGATCGGCCGCCGCGAGCCGCTCATCGGACAGGCAAGCAGCCCCGCGCCGCGACCGTCGGAGCCGAGGGCAAAGGCGAGCAGGCCCTGCTCCCGTCCGGGATCCACCGGCCCCGTGGCCTCGAGCAACACGGCCCCCGCGCCATCGCCAAACAGCGGCCAGGTCTTGATGTCTTCGGGATCGACCACTCGCGAATTGGTGTCCGCCCCGATCACGAGCGGCAGCCGGCTCGTGCCGGCGACCACGAACTGGGAGGCCGTGACGAGCGAATAGGCGAAGCCGGCGCAGGCCGCCGTAACGTCCATCGCCGGGGCGTCGAGGCCGAGAGAGTCTTGGACGATGCAGGCCGTGGACGGGATGCACATGTCGGGTGTGAACGTGCCGAGCACGAGCAGATCGACCTCGGCGGCGGCCCGGCCCGCCTGCGCGATCGCCCGCCGGCCCGCGGCGGCCGCGAGGTCGCTGGTGGCGATCCCGGGCGGCGCATGCCGACGTTCCTGGATCCCCGACCGGGCCAGAATCCAGTCGGGGTCGCAGCCGAGTCTGGCCAGATCAGCATTGGTCACCACCTGATCCGGCACGCAACTGCCCGCGGCCGCGAGCCGGAAGCCCACGGCGCGGCCGAAGCGGGAGGGCCGCGGCGAGGTGAGGATGTCGGACATGCAGGTCGGGCCGGGTTACGGCGCAGGCTCGGAGGCGGGAGCTGCTTCGTCGGCCGGCGTGGCCTGGATGACATCCGTCCGACTGAGACGGATCTTCGCATATTCCTCGTCGGAGACCACGTAATACCAGTCGGCAAATCGGTTGTTGAGCTCCCGCACCCGCTTCTTCGCCGCGGCGAGCTTCTCCTCGTATTCCTCCTGGGCGAGGCGATTCTCCCGCTCGATCCGCCGTCGCTCTTCGAGCGCCGCCTGCGCCTTGGCCTCCACTTCATCGGCCTGCGCCAGCGCCTCGGCGGCCGATCCATCGCCAGCGCCTTCCTCCTCGTCGGCCGCCGCGGTTTCGGCGGCGGCTTCCCCGTCAGGGTTGTCGGCAGCAGCCGCTTCTTCCTCCGCCTGATCTGGGGCATTCTCCGCCGGCACGGCCGGCACCTCGGGCAGGGGCTTGGGCTCGGGCCGCTCGAGCAGGCTCTCGTTGAGCCGCGCCAGCACGAACAGGTAACGACCGTTTGTCGCAGCCGCAGACTCGTCCTCCCCCTCGGCGGCGTCGCCGCTCGCGGTCACGCTGGTCGCGTTGCCGAACCGTAGCAGGTATTCCACCCCGTCCTTCATCCCGATCACCGTCTCCCCGCTCGACGAGAGAATCTCGCCCGACTGGAACGGGAAGAAGCCCCGCTGGGCCAGCGACAGCACCGCCTCCTGATCGCCGGTGAACGCCTCCTCGGCCTTGAGATCGGCGCTCAGGCCGGTCGGCTTGCGAACGACGTCTACGATCGACAGATCTCCGAGCGCATTTCGAAGGTCGTTGAGCCGGCTGCTGGCCAGCTCCTCACCCGCGGCGAGCGACTTCTCTTCCGCCTCGCCCTTGGGCCCGAACTCGGTGAGCTTCAACAGCGACCATTTCGCCTCCCGGTCGTCGTAGGCGAGTTCGATCAGGCTCTTTCGATCCTGAGAAACCGCCAGGCCGCCGCTGCCGGGGTCGACCTCGAAGGAGCAGGTCGAGTCGTCGATCGTGAGCCGGCGGACGTCCCACGGGGAGAGCTTGAGCAGGTCTTTCTCGATCCAGTCGTCAAACTTCGTGGTGAACTTCGTGGTGTCGAGCTCGACGCGGTAGACCGGATCCTGGCCGGCCTTCCGCACGAACCGGAGCGTGCGGCCGGCTGCCCCGCCCCCTCCGGGCCGCTTGTCCTCCTTGCCGACGATCAGCCGCGCCAGCTTGTTGCCCGATGCGTCCCTGATCTCGACCAGCTGCCCGACGCCGGTCGCCCCGACCTCGACCTTCTCGGCATCCGGTTCAATCACGCCGTAGACCTCGTGGTCGCCGGGCGAAGTGCTCACCACGTCGAGAATCGGGCGGTCGATCAGCTCCGTGGCCGCGGCCGCGAGCTGATCCTTGGCATCGGCCGGGTAGTTCTGCTGGGCCGGCAGCACCCAGACCCCGCCGGCCTTCACCACCTTGAACGGAATCAGCGTGGCCGTGTCTTCATCGAACGAGACGATCTCCAGGCTGGCGGCCTTGGAGGCGTCGGAGAGTTCAGGAAACAGCAGCTTGGCCGCGGTCGCCTCCGCGGCCGGCTCCCGATACCGGAGCTTCGGCTGAAGCTGCAGCCAGCCACCGACGGCAAGCAGCGCGAGCCCGCCGGCCAGAAAGGCGGCGGTGCGGCCCATCGCAGGGCCGCCACGCCCCCGCTCGACTCGATCCATGCTCATGCCATTCTCCTTCACCTGAGTCTCGATGACGCCACGCCTTCCCGTTCCTGGGCGCGTCGCCGGAAAAACACGAAGAAGGCCACCACCAGGGGCGGAATCGGCGGCAGGAGCACCGCCAGCCACTTCTGCCGATCCTGCTCGCGCCGGATCGTGGCGTCGAGCTGCCGCTCGACCGCCTCGACGTCGGCATCCCGCCGCCGCCGGAGCTGCTCGATCTTGGTCTCGAGCTTCCGCTGGGCGAGCCGCTGGCTACTGGCCAGCTGCTGGATCGCCTGCATGGCCGCCTGGGGATCGCCGCCTCCCTGCTCCTCCATCTTCTTGATCTTGTCCTCGAAGGCCCCCACTTCCTTCTTCATCGCCTCGTTCGCGGTCCGTTCCGCCTCGTCGAATTCGGCGATGAACGACGCCCGCTTCTCCTCGGCCTCGGTCCGGGCATCGGCCACGGCGTCTTCGATCCGCTCGAGCGTGCGGTGCTTCGGCTTCCGCTTGCGAATCTCCACGAACCGGTCGTCACCGGCTAGAGAGTCGAGCAGGTTGAGGGCGAATTCGACGTTGTCGAAATCGAGCCCGAACACCTCGTCGGGCCGGGTGCGAAGGCCGAAAATCCGGCCGTCGAGCAGGTCGATGTCGGCCACGACCACCGCCCGGACGGGCTTCGCCGGCGAAGGCTCGGAGGCGGCATCATCGGCGGCCGCCGGCTCCGCCTCGGCCCCTTCCACCATCACCGCGAGGACGAGCGACTTCTCCGCCCGCTTCTCGAAGATCTGCAGCTGCCGCATGTCGCCGCGGCCCAGCAGTCGCTCGACCTCGTCCACCTCGATCGTGCCCGAGCGGTCCGCGACGGTGCGGACCAGCGGCGTCCAGGTGACGTCGGCGCCGTCGATCTTGTCGAGGCCGCCGGGGAACGGAAACAAGACCTCCCGCAGCCCACGGGTGGCCGGCACCGACTGGTTGAAGCCCGGCTCGGCTCCCTCGAGGCTGGCGTCGATGAACACAAACTCGGCCGGCAGTTCGAGCTTCAGATGGGGGTTGTAATCCTGGTAGACGATCGAAGGCGAGCTGCCCATCTGCCCCATGGCCGGCCTCCCCCCCACCGCCTCGAGCCTCGTGCCGAGCGTCTCCCAGAGCAGATTCATGTCGCCCTTGGGCTGACTCTGTTGGCCGAACATCGCCATCGGCCCGCCGGGCCCGCGGCGGGGCTGGGAGGTGCCGGGCACCCCCTGCATCAGGACGGGCAGCGGGTCTTCGAAGATCGCCACAGGCTGCCCGGCCTTCACCGCCGCGACGAAGTTGACCATCTGCTCCGGCCCCAGCGACGAGGGCTGCACGGCCAAGAGCACGTCGAAGGTGTCGGTGATCGGCGCCGAGGCATCGACCTGGACCACCTCGTATTGCTTCTCGAGTTCTTCCACCAGCGGCTGCCGGGGCCGGGCCTGGCCGCTCATCATGTCGAAACCACCGAACAGGTCGGCGTCGGTCGTGAGCAGGCCGAGCCGCTTCCGCTGCTGCTGCTGGGCGGCGGTGCAGACGGAGCGGATCACCTCGTATTCGACCGGGGTGCCCTTGTCGAAGAACGGCACGACCACCTTTTCCAGGCCGCTGATGAAGGCGCAGCCGAGGAAGATCTCCTCCTCGCGGTAGGCACCCCGCACCCGGGAAAGCACCGTGACCGGCTCGATTCCGAACTGCTGCGAGGCGAGGGCGGCGGCCTCCGTCTTGGGCTCGGTGGGAATCACCTCGACGGCCACCCTCCCCCTCCCCAGCCGCTCCACCTGCCGCAGGGTGTTGAGCAGGTTGAGTCGGGTCTGCGTGTAATCCTCCGGCACCGTCGGGCTCACGTAGGCCTTCACCGACACCGGCCGATCCGTCTCCAGGGAGGCCAGCAGCTGACGGGTCTGCGGGGCCAGCGAGCTGATCTGCTCGGCCGACAGGTCGGCCCGCACATCGACCGAGCGGCAGAGGAGCGCGAGCCCCGCGGCCCCGGCCGCGAGGCCGGCCGTGCGGGCGAGGTAGTGGAGGCCGAGCCGGGCGCCATCCCGTCGCCCCGCCCAGTGCCGTCGGCCGATCAGCACCATCGCCAGGTAGAGGCAGACAGCCGTGATCCCGAGAAAGTAGGCGATCGACGAGAGGCTGACGATCCCGCGGCCGAAGTCGGCGAAGTGCTCGGCGAGGCTCCACGACCGCACCCAGGCCGCCGGCCCCGGTGCCATCACGCCGCTGGCCCGGTCGGCGAGCGCCAGCGGGGCGTTGAAGAGCACGCCGAGGATGAAGCCCACCGTCAGGTTGCTGGTGAGGAAGCTGGCCACCATCCCGATGGCGAGCATCGCCAGGCCGGTGAACCAGTAGCCGAGGTAATTGGCGAAGAACAGCCCCGCATCGGGCGTGCCCCAGCTCAGCAGGATGATCAGGTTGCAGAGGCAGGAGAACAGGAGCGCCACCGTGAAGATTCCCACGGTGGCCAGGTATTTGCCGAACACCACCTCCCAGTCGCTGGCCGGAATCGTGAGCAGCAGCTCGTCGGTGCCCTGCCGCCGCTCGTCGGCCCAGACACTCATCGTGATCGCCGGCACGAACACGAGCAGGATCGAGGGAAGGTAGCGGTTGAGCTGGTCGAGGTTCGCGAGATTGGCGTTGAAGAACTCCGGGGGCCAGAAGGCCGCCAGCGAACCGAGCAGCACGAACACGCAGATGAAGACGTATCCCGTCGGGTTCGAGAAATAGGCGACGAAATTCCGCTTGAACACCGCGTCAAGAACGTGCCACTTCATCGTTGTGAAATCCTCGAACGAGAAACTCTGGATTGAAACAAACGGTCGCGGGGATCCGCTCCCGGGCCTCCCCCGAACCCCGCCGCTCAGGCCGTCCGCGTAAGTTCGTGAAACCGGTCATCGAGGCTGCGGCCGTCCCGCCGCAGCTCGGCCGGGCTCCCGTCGAACCGCAGCCTCCCCTCGGAGATCAGGATCACCCGATCGGCCATCGCCTCCACCTCCTGGAGAATGTGGGTGGAGAGGAGAATCGTCTTCCGCTCGCCGAGACGCCGGATCGTCTCCCGCATTTCGCGGATCTGGTTGGGGTCGAGGCCGCTGGTCGGCTCGTCGAGAATCAGCACATCGGGCTCGTGGAGCAGCACCTGGGCCATGCCCACCCGCTGCCGGTAGCCCTTCGAAAGCTTGCCGATCGCCTTGCCGATCACGCTGCCGAGTTCGCACTGCTTCACGACCGCCTCGACCCGCTCCCGCTTGCGGCTGCCGGTGAGCCCCCGCGCGTCGGCGAAGAACTCGAGCAGGCTGCGGGGGGTCATGTCTGGATAGAGCGGGCCATTTTCGGGCAGGTAACCGAGCCGCTCGGCCCCGGCGAGCCGGTCGGTCGCCATGTCGTGACCGGCGATCAGGGCCCGGCCCTCCGACGGGGCGAGGTAGCCCGTCAGAATCTTCATCGTCGTGCTCTTGCCGGCGCCATTCGGCCCCAGGAACGCGACGATCTCGCCCCGCGGGATGCGGAAGGAGATGTCCTTGATGGCAATGAAGTCGCCGTAGAACTTCGAGAGGCCGTCGGCCTCGATCATCGCCTCGGAGGCGGAGCTCTTGCCGGTACCGGTCATGGAGTCTCGCAGGGTTGCGGGGCGTGACGGATCAACCGCGATATTGTTTCCGGATCACCCGGAAGCGGCAATCCCTGACCCGTCCAGGAGGCGTATGAACGGACCGGCGGCTCCCCGCTGCCAGGCCACGTGGGCCAGCCAGGCGGGGGAGGCATCCGGATGGTCGGCCCGGTGGTGGACGCCGCGGGTCTCCTCCCGCTCGAGGGCGGCGGCGATCATCAGCCGAGCCACCTGGAGCATGTTTTGGAGCTGCCAGCCCTGAGGGTCGGCGAACTGTCGCGGAAGCACGTAGCGACACCAGCCCTCGACGGTTTCGAGCGCCTCGCCCAGGGCCGCCCCCGTCCGCTCCACCCCAACCTGCCGCCACATCAACGCCCGCAGCGAATTGCGGATGTCGGCGAGGTCGAGCGGCTCCTCGCCCCCCGGCTCGTCGGAGCGGGGATTGGCGATCGGCGGCACGATGAAGCCGTCGCCATCGGGGCCCTCGGCGAGAATCTCGGCAGAGGCAGCCTCGCCCGCCCGGACTCCATAGACGAGCCCCTCGAGCAGGCTGTTGCTGGCGAGCCGGTTGGCCCCATGCAAGCCGCTCGAGGTGACCTCGCCCGCCGCGAACAGGCCCGGCAGCGACGTCTTGCCCGCCGCATCGACCGTCACCCCACCGATCATGTAGTGGGCACCGGGCCGCACCGGAATCCGATCCCGGGCCAGGTCGAGCCCGAACGTCCGACAAAGCTCAGCCATGCCGGGAAACTTCTGCCGCACCATCGCAGGATCGAGATGTGAGAGATCGAGATAGACGTTGGCATGCCGTGTCCGCTGCATCACGACCGTGATCGCCCGCGACACGACGTCGCGGGGAGCGAGTTCCGCCCGGGGGTCGAACTCGGGCATGAACCGCCGGCCTTCCCGATCCACCAGCCAGGCCCCGGCGCCGCGGACGGCTTCGGTGATCAGGCTCCGCGAGCCGCCGGCGATGTAGAGCACGGTCGGATGAAACTGCATGAACTCCATGTCGCGGAGCTCCGCCCCGGCCCGCCAGGCCAGCGCCATGCCGTCGCCGCTGACTCCCGGGGGATTCGTCGATTCCCGGTAGAGCTGCCCCGCGCCGCCCGTCGCCAGGATCGTCCGCCGAGCCCAGACGAGCGTCTTGCCGTGGGCCGGGTTCCAGACGAGCGCGCCGCGGCAGCGGCCGGCGTCGGTGACCAGATCGATCGTGAACGTGTCGGGCCAGACCTCGAGGTTCGCGGCGTCTTGTGCCCGTTCGATCACCGCCCGCATGACCTCGCGGCCGGTGGCATCGCCCAGGGCGTGCACGATCCGGTGATGGCTGTGGCCCCCTTCCCGGCCGAGTTCCAGGCCGTCGGCATTCTGGTCGAAGCGGGTACCCCAGGCGATCAGTTCACCGATCCGGGCGGGGGCCTCCCGCACGACGGCGTCGACGACATCGGGATGGCAGAGGCCGCCACCGGCGGAGAGGGTGTCGGCGACATGGTTGTCGAAGCGATCCTCCGGATCGACGACACCCGCGATGCCCCCCTGGGCCCACTGGCTCGACGAGGTGCGGAGATCGTCTTTGGTGATCACCGTGACGGAGAGCCTGGGATCGACGGCGAGGGCCGCCCGTAGGCCGGCGAGGCCGCCTCCGAGGATCAGCACGTCGGTGAAGCAGTGGGGCACCCGCTTGGGGCCGAACGCCACGAGGTAGCGAGGCCCTTCGACGCCGTCGCTCATGGAACGCTCGTGCCCTGCATGAACGCTTTGAACTGCTCGCGGTAGTCGGTCGGCGGCCGCGTCCGCCGCCCCTCCGCCTGCCCGCCACGAACGTCCGTCGGCAGATCGCTCGACCTCCGCACGCCCTCCGGTCGCAGGCCGAGGCTGCGAACCGCCCGGTCAAAATCGGCCCGTTCGCCGGGATCGTCGCTCTGCGCCATCCGCTGCATCGCCTCCCAGCGACTCAAAAAGGCCGCCGCCTGTTCGCGGGTCCAGCCCAAATCGTTCAGCACGTCATCCCGCCCCTCACGAAGCGACCGACGCAAGTGCTCGATCGCCAGATTTGCCGCGTTCCGAGCCTGCTCAGCTGACTGGGGAGCCCATTCCATCTCTCGCCGTTCGAGCGGCTCAGCCCCCATCTGCTCGCCGCGCCCCCCCCCATTCCCAGACGGCTGTGATCCTCCTTGTGACTGGTTTTGCTGGGCCTGACTGACCAACGCTTGGCCCTGTTGATGCTGGGCCTGCTGTGACTGATCG
>JBJOHE010000382.1:0-10710 GCA_046047895.1 Planctomycetota bacterium
AGTTCTCCATGTGATACTCCGTCAGGTCCAGCTCCTTGGCGATCTCCTTGTAGGTCTTGCCCGCCAGCCGCTGCTGGACGATCACCCGGGCGTGCTTCACGAGCTGGGGCTCGGCGAAGGCGTCGATCAGGAAGTCTCGCTGGAGCATCGCCGGCGGGCTCGCTTCGGCGGCCTCGGCTTGGGAGTCCGCGAGGCGGAGCGGGCCGGCCACTGTAGCCGGCAAGGCAGCCGCGAGGTTGAGTCGAAACTCGAGTCGTGGCACCACCCGCTTGCCGTCGATCCGCATGTAGGGGATCACGCGAATCTGGCCGTCCACGAGCTGCCGGAGGATGACCGCCGCCCTGGCCTCGTCGCCGAGCAATTGGCCCTTGACGGCCTCCAGGTGCTCGAGCAGTTTGGCCTCCGAGGGCAGCGGTCCCTTCCGGGCGGCCTGCTCCTCCACCTCCTCCCGGCGAGCCCGCAGCATCGTGAGCTCCCGATCCCGGTCGGCGAGGCGGCTGGCAAGCGCCGAGATCGATCCGCCGCCCTCTTCGACCGCAAGGGTCAGCCGCTCGATCGCGGCCACCAGCTTGCGTTCGTCTTTCTCGAGCCGCTTGAGCTCGGCGGCCACCGATCCGCCCCGCTCATGAAGCTCGCGGACGCGGGCGAGCACCGCAGCGCGGACGCCCTCCAGCGAGAGCACCTCGTTGACGACCGTCTCGAGCACGGCCGGCAAGACCCGCTCCCGAAGGCAATACATCCGGTTCCAGCATTCGCCCTTCGTCGCCGCCGAGCAGCGGAAGGTGCCGTCCTCCTTGCCGAAGGAATGCATCTTTGACCCGCATACCCCGCACACGAGGACGCCGGCCAGAAGACCGCGACGCTGGCGGGTCGTGCCACGCAGCGGATGACCGGCGCCGCGGATCGGCTCCTTGAACACCCGCCGGCCGTCCACGACCTCGTTGGCCCGGTACCAGAGCGCGTCGGACACGATCCGGAGGTGCGGGCTCTCCCGCGTCTGAATCTTGTCCTCGTCGTTCCAGACATTCTCCGACTTCCCGGTTCGGAGCTTCCGCTTCGCGACCTTCTTGCGGTGGGTCTCGAAGCCCCGGTAGATCGTCCGCCGGATGATGGCATTGACGTTGTAGGCGGTCCACTTGGCCTGCCGCGCCCACTTCGCCTTGGCGAACGCGATCGAGTCGAGCCACTCCGCCACCTCCACCGCCCGTTCACCCGCCGCGATCCGCTCGAACACCTCGCGGATCACCGCCGTCTTCTCCTCGTCGATCTCGTCGTAGAACGGCCCCTTGGCCGGCTCCGTCTCCGAGGCCGGCACGGTTGGCCGCCGCTTATAGCCGATCACCGTGTTGCCCACGGCCGCACCCCGGGCCCAGAGGCCGTCGTGGGCCCGCTTGATCCGCTGCCGGGTGTAGAAGTTCGACCGGGCGTGCTGCATCTGGCACATGTTGAGCCGGTCGGGCCAGTCGTCGTCGGCCGTGTCGATGTAGTCGGATGGGCAGATCACCCGCATGCCCGCATCGACCGCCGACTCGAAGAGTTCGCCCGCCTTGGTGTGGTGCCGATAGAGGCGGCTCGACTCCTCGGCGACGATCACGTCCCACCGCTTGGCTTCGATCCCGGCCCAGACCTGATTGATCCCGGGGCGGTCGGCGATCTCGCCGCTGACCTCGGGCTCGGTGATCACGTCGATCACCACCTGCGACGCCGTGGTGCCCTTGGGCAGGCTCTCCTGCAGGAAGGTGCGGCAGGCGGCGACCTGGTCGTCGATGCTTGACTGCCGCTGCTCTTCGGTTGAGAACCGGGCGTGCACGAGCACCTGCAGCGGCCGGCTCTTCGGGATCACGAGTGGTTGGCGGAGGCGCATCATCGGGCACCTCCCTTCCGGCCGTTGGCTCGCTTGGCCTTCTTGGCGGGCTTCTTGGCGGCCTTCTTCAGCCCGGCGGGTCGGCCCCGCTTCGTGGTGCCGGATTTTGCGCCGGGTGGTCTCCCCTTTTGTGGTTTTCCTCGGGAAACACTAGGTTTGTTGGATCCCTGCCGGGGGTCGCTGGGACCGTTCAAAGCCGGCCGGCGGGATCGACGACAGGTCTCGACACCAAGGCAGTTGCTCTGGCCATGCAGTCGCTCGCGATTCGTCGGGCCGTCACGCTCGCCGCGATCTTCTACTACCCCCTGGCCGCCTGGTTCGGGTGGGTGATCGTGGTCAATTCCACCCAGCGGTCGCTAGCGATGGAGCGGGCGGCCGACCTGCAGACGATCGGTAGCAAGGCCTCGTATGCGGGCAACACCGTGCTCGAAACGGTCACCTTCGGCTGGTACGACGCCGCCTCCCAGACCGATGCCGACTACGAGGGCTCGCTGGCGGCGGCCGACGCCTGCGGCCGCCGGGGATCGCTCGCGGCCTGGGGGCTTGCAGGGCTCACCGCCGGCTTCTGCCTGCTCGTGCAGCTGGCCGGCCGAACCGGCACAGCCGCCGCCGCCCGGCAAACAGCCCGACAATTCTGCCTCGTCTCACTCGTGTTCTTCGCCGTGGGGGTGATGGCCACGGCCCTGAGCCTCGTGGCCTCGAAGGAGGTGACTGGCCTTGGCACCATCGTGTTCAGCTTCGAGGCCAAGAGCATCGCCTCCACGATCGCCGACCTGCTCGGTTCGCACGATCTCGTGCTCGGCGGGCTTGTGCTCTTCTTCTCGGTGCTCGTGCCGCTGGCCAAGGCCCTGCTCGTGTTGTTCACCACGGTGGCCCATGGGGCCGCCCGTGATCGGGCCGTCATGTTGGTGCACGCCGTGGGCCGCTGGTCGATGGCCGACGTCTTCGTGGTGGCGGTGCTTCTGGCGATGCTGGCCCTGGGCCGCGATCCCGCCACGCGGGCGATGACCGGGCCGGGGCTCTATTTCTTCGCCGGCTACTGTCTGCTCGCGCTCTGGAGCGCCGCCTGGCTGCCCCACGCCGGCTGGCACCGCTGAGCGGCGGCCCCGCCGTGGCCGCTCACACGAGCTTCGTGCGGCCAGGAATCGCGTGCTTTGGCTCTGGCAGCGAGCCGGCCCATTCGAGCTCGGGCGGGAAGAGGTCGAGCTTCGACTCGTTGGCCAGAAACTCGAAGGTCACCCGCTGGCCGGTGTAGGCGGCCACCCGGCCGAGCACGGCCGTGAGCGAGCTGTCGGCCGTCTGGGCCACTTCCACGATCGGCTTGCCGGCCCGGATCGAGGCTACAAGATCGGCATGTTCCTGTTTGTAGGCGTCGGAGATGCTCCCCTCCTGCGACCAGATCTCCTCGCCCTTGCGATTGACGATCCGCGAGCCCGAGTTGATCGCTCCGATGAAACAGGTGGCTTCGGTGCCATGGATCACGCTGCCGTTGTCGCCGGTTGTGCCCGGAATCTGGCGGCACATGAACGAGATCGTGCGGTCCCCAGGGTATTCATACTCGATCGACATGCTGTCCCACATCTCGCTGTCGTCGGGCCGCGTGAACCGCCCGCCCGAGCCGTAGGCCGAGACGGGATTGGCCCCCATCACCCAGTTGATCGTGTCGATGTTGTGCACCGCCTGCTCGGCGATCTGGTCGCCACTGAGCCAGATGAAGTGCATCCAGTTGTTGACCTGGTATTCGGTGTCGCTCATGCCTTCCTTGCGGGGCCGATACCAGATGCCGGTAGAGCAATACCGCGTGCTGCCGCCGACGATGTCGCCGATGGCGCCCTGGCGGATTTGTTCGACCGCGCCGATGTAGTTGGCCTGGCGGCGGTATTGGGTGCCCGTGACGATCGCCGTGCCGGCGGCCTCGGCGGCGGCCTGGGCGGCCTGGCAGATTCGATACCCGGCCGGATCGACGCAGACCGGTTTCTCGGCAAACACGTGCTTGCCCGCCTGCACGGCCTCGAGGATCATCCGCGGTCGAAAACCGGGCGGGCTCGTGAGCAACACGATGTCGACCTCGGGGTCGGCGAGCACCCGCTTGTAGCCGTCGATTCCGCCATAGATTCGGGCATCGTCGAGGGCCATCTTGTCGGCGTGCTTCTCGGCGAGCGTGGTCCGCAGAGCGGCTGCCTTGGCCGGAAAGGGATCGGCGGCGGCGACGAGTTTCACGTAGTTGTTGGCGGTGAACGAATCGTCCAGGGCGCCGGTGCCCCGACCGCCGCAGCCCACGATGCCGAGCTTCAGCAGTCGCGTGTCTTCGGCGGCCGGCGTGGAGGAATGGACCATCAGCCCCGCGGTGGCGGTGGCTCCGGTGGCGAGGAAACTACGACGGCTGGTACGGGATGCATCCACGGAACTGGTCCCCCCAGAAGAGTGCGCTAGCGTGACGGAAGCATCCGGTCGGCTTCGTGAAGAACGACCACCTGGTCGGCCCGGGCGGCGAGCCGTTCCACTACCGTCAAGTCGGCAGCATGACCGAATCCCAGGTCCTCCACAACAGCTTCGTCGAAGCCGCATTGCAGCACGAGCCGCCGGTCCCCGAGCACGCGGGCCAGTTGCCGCGTGTGAGCCGCATCGGCGACGAGGGCGGGATCCCGCGAGCCGAGTGCTTCCTTGATCAGGGGAGCGAGCGGCGCTCCCTGTCGCCAACGGGTGAGGACCACGCCCGGAGGCTCGGCGATTGGCCCCACCAGGCAGATCGTGCCCTCGGGATGGGTGGCCCGCGCCGCGGCTGCGATCGCCCGGATGGCTGCGGCCAGCCCGCGGGTGGGCGTCGAAAGCGTCGCCACGGTAAGGTCGCCCGGCTCCTCGATCAGCGGCCGCCAGCCAACGGCAGCTGCCCGGGCCAGACGGGTGGCCTCCTCCGGGAGACCGAAGGCGGCGGCGTGGAGCGAGCCCGACCGCCCGGCGACGAGCCTCAGGCTCGCGCACACTCCAAGCTGCCAGGTAATGTCGTGAACGGCCGACCGCCAGTCGAGCAGACCTCCACGGCCACGACGCGCGATGGCGGCGATGAGTTGCCGGCGATTTTCGGTTCGGCCAAACGATGGCCAGAGCTCACCCTCCGGCGACCGCCCACCAACCGCGGCATCCCAGCCAAAGCCACCGACAGCCACCACTACATCCGCGTCGACTAGCTGTCGGGAAAGGTAGAGCGGCCGGGCCTCAGCGTCGGCAGCAAGATAGGCCGTTGCCGATTCGGTGGCCGGATCAAACAGGCAGCCGGGCAGATCCTCGCCTGCCTTCTGGCCTGCATCAGGCTCGATCGGGGCGGCCCAGACGACGGAGGTGTCGTCTGCGGCGACGCCGGCGGCGAGCAGGCAGCCAGTGACCGCCTCGACCACCGGCGCCGGGCAGGGGATCTCACCGGCGACGGCGATCACGACGCGGTCGCCCGGGACGACGTGGGCGGCGAGCGGCGGTCCATGCCGGGGTGTGGCGACGGCCTCGGCCACGAGTCGGGCGGCGGCTTCGCCCTCCACGCCCGGCGGCCCGGCGCACTCGGTGACGAGTGTGCCTTCCGGCAGATCGAGCTCGAGCGGCTCGCTGGAAGTAAGAAGCGGAATCCTGGGCACGGCAGTAGCTGAGCGGAGGAGGGTGAAACCGGCGGTGTTGGGAAAGCCGATCATCGTACCCGGGCGGCGGCTCCCGGGGGCAGTGGCAGGGTTTGACTGATCGTTTCAGGCGGAACGGGCAGCACGGTCGGTGGACTGGAAGGCCTTGCCGGGCCGAAGACAGACGAGTGGAGAGCAGAGCACCGCCGGACGTCGGGGCCGCTTGCCACCACCGCAGGAGCGTGAGTCAGGTGTCTACCATCCGATTAGTCATCGCCGCCACGATCGCCGCCGCCATCCCGTCGATCGATTCGATCCGGGACGTGCAGGCCCAGGAGCCGATCGTCATGGAGGGGGCCGCGATGCCCGGAATGGACACCGGCGACTGCAACTGCCGGGGTGTGCAGCGGCCGCCGTGGCATGGTTCCGTGGCGAGCGAGGCATGCGGCTGCGGGCCCGTGTGCCAGGCCCACGGCATGTTCCATGCCGACTCCTGCGGGCAGCTCCGATCACGTCGCCAGCTCCACTCTGGCTGCGTGGTTGACTCGCCGTGGTTTCCCCGGCTGCACGGCTGGCGGGTCGATGGGGTGATGCCCACCCCGCCGCCGATCTCCCTGCCCCGTTGCCACGAGTGCGGAGCGGTGATCGCGGGAGGCTATTGAGCCCAGCCCCCTGCGGCCCGCGCCGGCACCGGCACGGGTGGCGGACGACGACACCCTATCACGCGGCTCGGCCGGGAGCGGTCTCCGGCCGAGCCGCGGCGTCGTTTTCAGCCTAGAACGCATTCTCGATACCTCGACCAGCGGATCGGCAGTGGAGGCGAGGGGGTCGGCAAATGCTCGAGGAGCATGGGGGCGTATCCTCGCCCGCGACGAGACCTTTGCCGCCTCCGAGCCGCGGCGTCGTTTTCAGCCTAGCTGAACCGCGAGAGCAGCAGCATCGCCCCGGTGATCACCGCGACGCCGGCAAGATCCAGCAGGATCCCGGCGGCCATCATGCTCCGCAGCGGGATCCGACCTGAGCCGTACACGATCGCGTTGCAGGGCGTGCTCACCGGCATCATGAAGCCCAGGCTGGCTGCGAAGGTGGCGGCGAGGGCAGCGATGACCGAGTCGGCGCCGGTCGCTGCGGCCAGGGCGATCGCCACCGGCACCACGATATTGGCGCTGGCCGTGTTGCTCGTGAACTCGCTCGTGACCACGGCCACGACCGCGGCGAGCAGGACGAGCACCGGGCCGCCCCAGGGACCGGCGGGCACGAGCCCCTGAATCGATTCCCCGATCGCCCCGGCCAGGCCCGTCGAGAAGCAGAGCGTCCCCAGGGCCATGCCGCCGCCGTAGAGCAGCACGATGCCCCAGTCAATCCTGGCCTCCGTCCACTCGAGCACCCGCCGCCGTTCGCCCTGGCCGCCGCCGGGCAGGAGAAAGAGCAGGATCCCGCCGATGAGCGCGGCTACGCCCTCGGGCAGCCGCTGCTTGAGGAAAGCCGCTGCCGGGTCGTCGGGCCCCCTTGCCACGAGCACAACCCCCGGCAGGATCCAGAGCACCACCGTCACGCCGAAGGCCAGGGCCGTCGATTTCTGTGCGGTCGTCCAAGGGCCAAGCCTGGCCCGCTCCGCGGCGACGAACTCCGCCACGCCCTCGAGCCGGTCCACGCCCGCGGGAAACATTCTCCCCAGCAGCACGACCGTGAACGCGGTGAGGATCGCCACGATCGGAACACCGACGGCACACCAGCCCGGAAAGCTCACCTCCACGCCGAGTTGATTGCGGATGAAGCCCAGCCCGATCAGGTTGGGGGGCGTGCCGATCGGGGTGGCCAGGCCGCCGATCGACGAGGCGAAGGCCACGCAGAGCAGCAGGCCGGTGGCGAAACCCGGCCGCGGGGCGCGGCCGGAAGCGGCGGCCGCCTCCTCGATGGCTGCGATGATGCCCACGACGATCGCCAGCATCATCGCGGTGGTGCAGGTGTTGGAGAGGAACCCGCTGGCCAGGCAGCAGACCACCGCGATCGCCGCCAGGATCCGCCCCGGCCGCTCACCCACGCCCGGCACGGAGAGCACGGCGAAGGCGAGCCGCTTGTCGAGCCGGTGGAGTCGGATCGCCTCTGCCAGAAGGAACGAACCGATAAAGAGAAAGATCAGCGGGTCGGCGAACGGGGCGAACACCTCCCGGGCCGGCGCCACGCCGGCCAGCACGCAGGCGACGGCCCCCAGAAGTGCCGTCACCGCCAGCGGCAGGGCCTCCGTGATCCAGAGAATCACCACGCCCACCACGATCACGGCCAGGGCCTGGGCTTCGGGCGTGAGCGACATGGGCGGGCTCCCGGGGCGACTCCGGCGGGCAGCATACCGGCTCGCGGCCGCCGCAGGCCTGGGCTACACTCGCCTACAGCCGCGGCGGCTCCGCGGCGTCCTTGCAAATAGGTGGTTTCATGCATCGGTTCATCGTCTGTACGGCTCTGCTCGCCGTGACGCTTCTGGCACCGGTGTCAGGTCGGTGTCAACTCGTCGACACGCTCTCGGCCACCTCCATCTCTCAGGACATGCAGGCCGGCAACGCCGGCAACGCCGGCAACGCCACCCGCGCGGGTGGCGACCCGGCCGCCGAGCCGGCTTCCACCACTGCGAGCGAATCGGTCGGCATGGGCGGCGTGAAATACATCCCCGCCTACGCGATCGTGCTCATGCTCGTGGGCCTGAGCGGCTTCGTCGCCTGCCGGCCCAGTCGGCGGCATTCTGCCGACTGAGCTGTCGCACCGAAGCTGGGCTGCTTGCGACCGATTACACCGGCACTGCATCAGGCCGAATTTGGGCAGGCTACAAGCCTGCCCCCACGGGCCGGCTGGAACACGGGCCATTTGGCTGGAACACTGGCCGTCAGGCCGCATTTGGGCAGGCTAGAAGCCTGCCCCCACGGGCCGGCTGGAGCACTGGCCATCAGGCGAGAACCCTGGCCATCAGGCTGGTCCAGGGCCCCACCCCGAATGGCTTATGGTCGTCTGCTCGAATAATCGAGCTTACTGCTTGAGGGCCGCCTGAGCCGCCGCCAGCCGGGCCACCGGCAGGCGGAAGGGCGAGCAGCTCACGTAATCCAGGCCGAGCTGGTGGCAGAAGATCACCGAGTGGGGATCGCCGCCATGCTCACCGCAGATGCCGAGCTTGATGTCTTCCCGGCTCTTCCGCCCCTTCTCGACGGCGATCTTCATTAGTTGGCCCACACCCGAGACGTCGATCGAGGCGAAGGGGTTGGCCTTGAAGATGCCCTCTTCGGTGTAGGTCTGGAGGAAGGAGCCCATGTCGTCGCGGCTCATGCCGAGGCAGGTCTGGGTTAGGTCGTTGGTGCCGAACGAGAAGAACTCGGCCGTCTCGGCGATCTCGTCGGCGGTCAGCGCGCCCCGCGGGATCTCGATCATCGTGCCGACCAGATACTTGATCTTCTGACCCGTCTCCTTCTGCACCTGCTCGGCCACCCGGTGGACGATCTCCACCTGGTTGTCGAGCTCCTTCTTGAAGCCCACCAGCGGGATCATGATTTCCGGCCGCACCCGGATGCCGTCTTTCTGCACCTTGGCGGCCGCTTCGAACACGGCCCGGGCCTGCATCTCGGAGATCTCGGGATAGCTGATCCCGAGCCGGCAGCCACGGTGGCCGAGCATCGGGTTGAACTCATGAAGGGCGGCAACCCGCTGCTTCACGGTCTCGAGCGGCATCCGGAGCTTCTTGGCGAGATCGGCCTGGGCCGACTCGTCGTGGGGCACGAACTCATGCAGCGGCGGGTCGAGGAACCGAATCGTGGCCGGCCGGCCGTCGAGGGCCCGGAAGATGCCCTCGAAGTCTTCCCGCTGGTAGGGCAGGAGCTTCGTGAGGGCGGCCCGGCGGGCCTCCTCCGTCTCGGCGAGAATCATTTCCCGCATCGCGTCGATCCGGTCGCCCTCGAAGAACATGTGCTCGGTGCGGGTGAGGCCGATGCCTTCCGCGCCGAAGGCGATCGCATGCCGCACCTGCTCGGGGGTGTCGGCGTTGGTGCGGATGCCGAGCTGCCGGTGCTTGTCGGCGAGCTTCATGATGAAGTCGTAATACTGGAAGACCTCCGAGTCGGCCGGCTTCATCGTCTGGGTGATGAGCACCTGCTTGAGTTCGCTGTCGGCCGTCTTGATGTCGCCGGCGAAGACCTCGCCGGTGGAGCCGTTGATCGAGATCGCGTCGCCTTCGCGGAGCGTCTTCCCCGCACAGGAGAGCGTGCCCTTCGCGTAGTCGATCACGATCTCGCCCGCGCCCGCCACGCAGACTTTGCCCATCTGCCGGGCCACGAGGGCCGCATGGCTCGACACGCCGCCGCGGCTCGTGAGGATGCCCTCGGCGGCGATCATGCCGCGAAGATCCTCGGGGCTCGTCTCGACGCGGGCGAGCACCACCTTCTTGCCGGCGTTCGCCAGTTCCTCGGCCTTGGCGGCCGTGAACACGAGTTGCCCGGCGGCCGCGCCGGGGCCGGCCGGGAGGCCCGTCGAGAGCAGCCGGCCTTCCTTCTTGGCGGCCTCGTAGGCGGCCCGGTCGAAGATCGGAGCGAGCAGTTGGGAGAGAGCGTCGGGATCGGCCGAAAGGATCGCATGGGCCGGGGTCATCAGCTTCTGCTTGACCATATCGTGGGCGATCTTCACGTAGGCCAGCGCCGTCCGCTTCCCGTTGCGGGTCTGAAGCATGTAAAGCTTCTTCTTCTCGACCGTGAATTCGAAGTCTTGGACGTCGCCAAACTTCTTTTCCAGGGTCTGCCGCACCTTCTCGAGCTGCTTGTAGGTGGCGGCGAACATCGGGTCGTGCTTCATCTCGAGCACCGGCAGCGGCGTCCGCACGCCGGCCACCACGTCTTCACCCTGGGCGTTGACGAGGTACTCGCCGTAGAAAACGTCTTCACCGGTGGCGGGATCGCGGGTGAAGGCCACGCCGGTGGCGCAGTCGTCGCCCATGTTGCCGAACACCATGCTCTGGACGTTGACGGCCGTGCCCCATTCGTCGGGGATCTTGTACTTCCGGCGGTACAGGATCGCCCGCTCGTTCATCCAGCTGCCGAATACGGCGCCCACGGCACCCATCAGCTGGGCGAAGGGATCCTGCGGGAAGTCCTCGCCGGTCCGCTCCTTGATCAGGCGGATGTAGCGGCTGATCAGCTCGCGGAGGTGGGATTCCTCGAGATCGGTGTCGTTCGTGATGCCGAGCTGGTGCTTGAGGCCGTCCATCACCTC
>JBJOHE010000383.1:0-3755 GCA_046047895.1 Planctomycetota bacterium
GGGGGTCGGCGAACGCTCGCGGAGCATCGGGGCGTATCCTCGCCCGCGACGCGACTTTTGCCGCCCCCGAGCCGGCAGCGATGTCGAACGACCCGGGCTCGGGGGTCGGCGAACGCTCCCAGCGGATCAAGTGTCGGAGCGGTCTGGGTTGGCCACGAATCGGTAGCCGGTGCCGCGGACAGAGAGGAAGTGGACCGGCTTTGACGGGTCGGCCTCGAAGTATTTTCGCAGCCCCAGCATGAAGGTGTCGACGGTGCGGGTGGCCGGGGCCCGGGTCAGGCCCCAGACGTTCTTCAGGAGTTCATCCCGGGAGACGACCTTGCCCTCGTGCTCGACGAGATAGCGGAGGAGTTTCATCTCCAGGTTCGTCAGTCGCACCGGCTT
Source organism: Planctomycetota bacterium (assembly GCA_046047895.1). Taxonomy (GTDB): domain Bacteria; phylum Planctomycetota; class Planctomycetia; order Pirellulales; family UBA1268; genus QWPN01. Next base: position 385 of record JBJOHE010000383.1, read on the forward strand.
GCCCTGGGCGGTGGCCTCCCAGGTGTCGAAATCCACCTCGACCGCCCCGAAGCGGAAGACTGCTTCTGGGCCGCGGTCGCCGTGGGCCGCCGGGCGGTCGTCGCGGCTGCGGCGGGCGAGGAGATTGCGGACGACCGAGAGCAGTTCTTCCAGGTCGAACGGCTTCTGGAGGTAGACGTCGGTGCCGGCGTCGAAGCCGCGGATCCGGTCTTCCACGAGCGTGCGGGCCGTCAGCATCACGACCGGAAGATTGTTGCCGGCTGCGCGGATTGACTCGCAGACGGCGTAGCCGCTCATGCCGGGCAGCATCAGGTCGAGGAGCACGAGATCGATCGGCGGATCGGCCGACTCGATCCGCGCGAGCGCGGCCTGGCCTTCACCCACCAGCGTGACGGTGTGTCCCTCTGCCTCGAGGTTGAACTTGATGCCGAAGGCGATGTGCTGCTCGTCTTCGACGACGAGGATGTGAGACATGGCCGGTTCACGCACGCGTAGGCGATGAAAACCGACAGCCTACCGCGCCAGCACCGGCCGTTCCCTGAGGCTGCCGGCATAGCCGCGGGCCACGAACCAGTCCCAGGCATCCTGCACGGTGTCTTCCAGCGGACGGAAGTCGTAACCCAGTTCGGCGCGGGCCCGCTGGCAGGAGAAGTTGTGGTCGAGCATCGACATCGTCGTGGCCGCTGAATTGACGTCGGGCTCCTGCCGACGCACGATCGCCGCCAGGTCGCCGCACCAGCCCGCCAGCCGCACGAACGGCCGAGGGGCGATACCCAGCGGCTGCATCCGGCCGGTCACGCGAGCCATCACCCGCCAGGCGTCGAGATACGACAGTCCGTGGCCGCCGAGGATGTACCGTCGGCCGGTCCGGCCCCGCTCCGCTGCGGCCAGAATCCCCGCGGCCACGTCGCGGACATCGACGAAGTCGTTGCCACCCGGCGGGGCAAACAGCCCTTTGCCCGCGCCGACCTCGAGCAGCATCCGGCCGCTCGACGGCTTCCAGTCCCAGGGGCCGAGCATGTAGACGGGATTGACGATCGTGGCATCGAGGCCGCGGTCGATCTCATCGTGGACCACCGCCTCGGCTTCCCGCTTCGTGACCACGTAGGGGCATTCCGGCATGCCGCCTGGCGGGGTCTCCTCGTCGGCCGGCAGGCCGTCGGGGCGGAGGCCGATCGCATCGACGCTCGAGACGTGCACGAGCCGGGCCCCCGCCCGGCGGGTTGCCCGGGCGAGCCGCCGGGTGCCCTCCACGTTCACGGCCCGCATTTCCGCACCATGCCGCCAGCCGCAGTGCACAAACGCTGCGGAATGGATCACGCAGGCCACTCCGTCGACCGCCCGGTCGAGGGCCTGCTCGTCGGCCAGGCTGCCCGACACTCGGTCGACCGGCAGGCCGGCAAGTGCGGTGTCGCCCACGCTGCTCTCCGAGCGGACGAGCACCCGCACGGGCAGGTCGCGAGCGAGCAGCTGGCGGACGACATTGTTGCCGACGAGTCCGGTTCCCCCGGTCACAAGGCAGGGGCCGCTCAGCTCGAATCGCCGCGGTGCGATCATCGGATCAGCCTCTCTCCGGGTGCCTGGTGCCACCACGCCGGGTCGATCGATCCATCACACTCGCCCCGGCTTCGATTCTATGTCGGCCGGGGGGGGCGGGCGACTTTGGCCAGGCTGCGGGGGTGCGGAGAGGTTGACGCCGCCGCCTGGCGCGGCCCAAGATGGCCAGGCGATGCACGCAAGTCGAGCGGCGGCAAGGAGTTACCCGCTGCGGATCAGCCGCTGAAACGCCGGCCAGGGAGGATTACGTGGCGGATGTCATGATCGAGGCGGTCGAGAGCCGCGGCCAGCAGAAGCGGTTTCTCCGGCTGCCGTGGCGAATCTACGCCGCCGACCCCTGCTGGATGCCGCCGCTGCTGCAGTCTCAAGAGGAACTCCTCGGTTTCCGTCCCCATCCCTTTTACGAGAAGTCGAAGAGCCGTTCCTTTCTCGCCCGCCGCGGGAATCGGGACGTCGGCCGGATCACGGCAATCGTCAATGCCGGCCACATCGCGAGGTACGGAGAGCAGCGGGGCTTCTTCGGGTTCTTCGAGTGCGACGATGATCCGCAGGCAGCGCGGGCCCTGTTCGGCGCGGCTGCCGACTGGCTCCACGGCGAGGGCATGGCGACGATCCGCGGGCCGGTCAATCCCTCGCTCAACTACGAGTGTGGTCTTCTGATCGAGGGCTTCGACACGCCCCCGTTCTTCATGATGACCCACAATCGTCCCTACTACGCCGGGCTGGTCGAGGCGAACGGGTTCTCGAAGATCGAAGACCTCTACGCCTTCTGGGGCAAGACCTCGATGCTCGCCTCACTCGATTCGAAGCTGGGAGTGATGGTGGAAGGGGTCAAGGAACGGTTCGGCGTGACTGTGCGGCCGCTCGACCGTCGCCGGTTTGACGACGAGGTGCGGATGTTCCTCGAGGTCTATAACTCGAGTCTGGGTGGCACCTGGGGCTTCGTGCCGCTAACGGCCGGTGAGGTGACGCACATGGCGGCGAGCCTCAAGCACCTGATCGTGCCGGAATTGGCCCTGGTAGCCGAAGTCGACGGCAAGCCGGTCGGCACCGTCTTCTGCCTGCTCGACTACAACCCGCGGATCAAGGCGATCGGCGGTCGGCTGTTTCCCTTCGGCTTCATTCGCCTGCTCTGGAACAAGCGGGGCATCAAGCGGATGCGGGCCATCAGCACGAACGTCGTGCCCGAGTATCAGGCCTGGGGGGTGGGCCTCGTGCTCACCGCCGCCCTCGTCCAGCCGGTGCTCGACTGGGGCATGGAGGAGGCGGAATTCTCCTGGGTGCTCGAGAGCAATCACCTCTCGAAACGCACTCTCGAGCGGGGCGGGGCGCTGGTCACGAAGAAGTACCGCATTTATCAGGACGCGTGAGGGCGGGCCGATGAGATCATTCCGGAGGTGTTCTGTCTGGTCGGTGGGGCTGGTCGTGGTCGTGGCTGGGCTGGCGCGTGAGCCAGTGGCGGCGGCGGATGCTGACCGACGGCCGAACGTGTTGTTCATCGTCTCCGACGACCTCAACACGATGCTCGGCTGCTACGGCGACACCCGTGCGCGGAGTCCGCACATCGACGCCCTCGCCAGGCGGGGGGTGCGGTTCGACCGGGCCTATTGCAGCTTTCCGCTCTGCGGTCCGAGCCGCAATTCCTTCCTCACGGGCCTCTATCCGAATGCGACCGGCATCCTCGCCAACGCCCAGATCTTCCGGCAGTCGATCCCCCGCCAGGTGAGCATGCCGCAGGCCTTCCGGCGGGCCGGCTATTTCGTGGGCCGGATCGGCAAGCTCTATCACTACAACGTGCCCAAGTCGATCGGGAC
>JBJOHE010000384.1:0-3180 GCA_046047895.1 Planctomycetota bacterium
GCCGCCTGGCTCGAGTCCGCATGCCGAGAACACGGGTTTCGGTTCGCCCCGCGGCATCACGTCGCCTGGTTCGGCCACGTCCGCGGCACCTGAACGGGGGCCCGCGGCCCAGACCCTGATAGCCGCCAATCGAAGCCCCGCGGTCGTGACGTTGCAGGAATTCTCAGACCGCGATCGCGGGGCAGGATGGCGGAACTCGCAGCGCTGGCGGCCGAGACCCGACGACGTCGGTCGATTGACAGCATGCTGCATCTCTTGTACATATTTATGCATGAGGACGACGCTCGACATTGATGATCACTTGCTCGCGGCCGCCCGCCGGCAGGCGGCGGAGCGAGGAACCACGCTCACCGCGATCGTCGAGCATGCGCTGGCCGCGGCGCTGGCTCGACGGGCGGCCGCTGGCAAGCCGTTCCGTCTGAAATGGAAGACCCATCGCGGCCGCATGCTGCCCGGCGTGGACGTGACGGATCGAGACCGGCTCTTCGAGCGAATGGAAGGCCGTTCGTGATCGCCATCGACACGAACATCCTTATCTACGCCGATCGCGAGGAGTCGCCCCTCCACGCCGCTTCCCTCCGCGTGGTGCGGATGCTGGCAGAGGGAGACGAAGCCTGGGCGATCCCCGTGTTTTGCATCGGGGAATTCCTCCGCGTCGTGTCCCATGACCGCATCTTCGATCCGCCAACGCCAGTCATCGATGCGGTCGATTCCGTGGAAGCGTTACTCGGGAGTCCGTCTGCCAGACTCCTGATACCCGGCGATCGCTACCTTCGGCTGTTGCGGAGCTTGATCGAGGAGTCGGGCGTGCAGGGGAATCTGGTGTTCGATGCCCAGATCGCAGCGGTCTGCCTCGAGCACGGGGCGACGAGGCTGCTCACCGAGGATCGGGATTTCACCAGATTCCGGAGCCTGGAGCCGATCGCAATCGAGACGTTCCTGGCCCGGTGAGAGCGGTGGGCGAATCCCAGAGACGTCTCTAGCTGCGAGGCAGTTTCCCGCTACGCGGGCTTGGGGGCGTGGCCCCGGGGGGCGAAGGCGAGCACCGTGGCCGCGCCGATGCCCACGATCAGCATCCCGGCCAGGAAGAACGGGCTCACGTCCCGCAGCGCCACGCCTTGCAGCAGGCTCGAGGTGAGGGTGTTGATCACCGGGGCACAGCCGAAGACCACCGGCATGACGGTGAACGGCTTGCCGCCGAGGGTGAAGGCGAGGATCGTGCCCAGGGCGCCGCAGGCTCCCATCGCTCCCGCCGCCAGGCTCCAGGTCACCCCGGAGAAGGTCCAGGAGCCCGTGTCGCCCAGCGGGCCCAACAGCGCCAGCGGCACGAGCACCGCGATCAAAAAGTAGGCCAGGCCGATGCAGAGCAGCGGTCGCAGCCGACTGCCCCCCATCGCCGCCTGCCCCTTGTGGAGCACCGGGCCGTAGGCACCCCAGGAGAGCATCGCCAGGGCGACGGCGAGCAGCACCTCGACGAACTTCTCGGCCCGCCGTTCGAGCGATTGGGCGGCCCGGCCGGCGACCGTCTTGGCCGTCTTCTCGGAGGCCACCGCCTCGGATTCGGGGGCCGCGTCGGCAGCCGCCTCGGCGGCTGCAGCGGGCTCTGCCGCATGCGCCGGTGGCTGGGGCTTGAAGACGAGCACCGTCACCGCACCGAGGACCACGAGCAGGAGGCCGGCCAGGAACGGTGCCTTGAGCTGGTTGAATGACCGGTTGAGCGTGGCCGTGAGCAGCGTGTTGATCACCGGGGCCCCGCCAAACACCAGGGGCATCACGTAGATCGGCCGGCCACCAAACGAGAGGGCGAGGATCACGCCGAGGGCGCCGAGCGCCCCGCAGGCCCCGGCGGCCAGGCTCCAGAGCGTGCCCATGGTCGTCCATTTCCCTTTTTCCCCGCCGCGAAGGATCAGCGCCGCCGGCACGATCACCGCGATCAGGAAGTAGGCGGCACCGACGCACATGAACGGCCGCAGGGCCGAATGCATCGCCTCTCTGCCGATGTGGAGCACCGGGCCATAGACGCCCCAGCAGAGGGCCGTCAGGGCGATCGCCGCGAGCATGCCAAAAAACTGCATCAGACCTGACTCCTCTGGGCCGCGACGGCCGGTGGGAACAAGGGGAACCGTCGGTCGATCACCGAGCCGCCAAGCATACCCGCCTCACCCTGCCCGGCTGGCCTGGTCATGTCGGGCGAGCAGTTCGAGGGCCGTCCGGCCGACCTGCTCCACGCCGATCAGCCGCATGCAGTCGTGGTGGACGAGCGGGCACTCCTTGCGGCCGCACGGGGAGCAGGCGAGGTCGAGCCGGATTTCAACGCAGCCGGCCGGATCGGAGCGGCCGAGCCGCGGGTCGACCGGCCCCACGAGCGCGACCGTCGGCACGCCGAAGGCGGCGGCGATGTGCCGCGGGCCGCTGTCGCTCGAGACGGCCAGGGCGGCATCGGCGAACACGGCCTTGGAGAGGCCGATCGGGAGATCGGGCTCGTCGTGCATGCCCCGCACCCCCGGGTGGCCGGCCTGCTCCACCACGTCGCGGGCCTGCTCGCGGTCGCCGGGGCCGCAGTGCACGAGCACGCGGGCCGTCGGCAGGCGGTCGAGCAGCCAGGTGGCGAGCCGGGCATGCTTGTCGGCGCCCCAGGCCCGGGCTGGGCCGTTGGAGCTGTTGTCGTTGAGGATCACGAGCGGACCCGAGCGGCCGGGGAAGAGCCGGCCAAGCAGGGCGTCGCCGGCCGCTCGGTCGGCGGATGTGACGGCGAGTTCGACGTCGAGCCCGCCCTGCGGCACGCCTGCTGCGCCGACCACATCCATGAACGCCTCGGGCGGGGGCACGATCGTGGGCCGGCCCCGTTCGTCGCGATGCTGGGCTGCCAGATCGGTGAGGAGCCACCGCCGCCAGTGGCCGGCCGCGCCAACCCGACGACGGGCTCCGCCCCGCCAGGCCAGGACCGCCGCCGAAAGGGAGTTTGGAAAGATGACTACGAGGTCGGGCCGGATGGCTCGCAGCGATCGGGCGGCTGCGGCGAAGCTCGTGTCGGCTGCGGCGCGGTGGCGGTCATAAAAGACCGTCGCGTCGAGCCAGGGCGTGCCGGCCAGCAGGTCGGCGATCACCGGCCGCATCACGCCCGTGATCCGCGCGGCCGGGAAGTGGGCCCGGAGGCTGCGAAGGGCGGGTGTGGCCATG
>JBJOHE010000385.1:0-2695 GCA_046047895.1 Planctomycetota bacterium
CCACCAGCCTGCCGCCGCCCTGCCCTGCGCGGCGGTCCATGCCGCCGCAGCCCAGATGCCACCGATGCCGCCCCACCAGACCGCCCGCGGGATGCCATCCCAGGGAACGGCCACCCAGAGGGCGGCGATGCCGGCCAGGCCGCAGCCGATGATCGCAGCCGGAGGGTGACGGCAGGCGAGAGCCCCTCCGGCGAGGAAGGCGATCCCACCGGAAAGGATCGCGAGCGAACTGAGCAGCTGCCGCCGGACCACGACCGCGGAGGTCACGCCGCCCCGGGTCAGCGCGGTGATGTCGATGCTGCGGGGCTCCGGGCTGGGCGAATCATTCCGAAGCGTGGCGTTGAAGAGCCGCTCGCTCCAGGAGCCTCCCCGGTCGCCGCCGGTCGCGAGCCGGAGCCCCGGCGGAAGCAGGAGTCGCGCCTCGCGGTCGAGGATCGGCAGGTCGACCCCGCACGCGATGCCGCCGACCGACCACCAGCCGAGCCGGTCGTCCCGGCGGCCGGTGCCACGGATCACGAGATCGATTCGCCCGCGATCCGCGGGCAGCGGGACCACCATGGTGCCCCCACTTTGGCCGAGTTCCGAGGGGGCGATCGCCCCTCCCGCCACGCTCACCGCCTCCAGCCGGAGTCCTTCGGGCACGCTCAGGTTCACCGACCCGCGGCCCTGGTTCTCGATGTCGAGCCTGGCTTCCCACTCGAGCATCCCCGAATCATGACACTGGCAGACGATCGACTCCCGCCAGGCCCATGCCCGCGCCCCCGATGCCGCAGCCGGCGGCAGGAGGTCGGCCGCGGCCCCGTCGCCACCGGCCACGCTCTCCGGCGCGGAGTAGGCGAGTTCGAGCACCGCGGGCCCGCCATCATCGGCGGTCGGCGGCAGCTCGCGGAGCCGTCGATTCAACACTTCCGGCCGCTGCCCCGCTTCGCCACCGATCGTCACACGGCCGCCGGGCTGCTCGGCCGCCTCGACCCAGGCCAGCGGAACCGGCACCGCCGACTCCAGGGGGACGGTGCGGGTCGCGACGAACCGCACGAGCCCGGCCGTCGCCGGCCGCACGTCGACGACCCAGGATTCGGCCACCCCAACCTCGGGCATGGCGGCGCCCGCGGCGGCCTCACCGGGGTCAAGCCGGCGGGCGGCCAGTGAGCCGGAGGCTGGCTCGCTCAGCGACCACTCCAGCCCCGTCGGCATCGGCTCCGAAAAATGGACGACGAGCGCGTCGATCTCACCGGCCACGGGGCGGCAGGCAAAGCTGAAGGTTTCGGCAACCCGCTCATCGCGGGCCATGAGCCCCACCCAAACCTCCGCCTCGACCGGCGGCCGACGCCGCACGAGCCGCCCCACCAACGGAGCCGCCCGCTCGCCTGCCCGCACCCGCGCCCGGGGAGCCGCTTCGCCGGCGAGCGGCGCCAGCCTGCCCTCGGCAGGCTCGACCGCCAGTTGATCGCCGTCGGTCTCGATCACCGCCATCGGGCCGACGCGGAACTCGAGCAGCGCGAGTTCCGGTGATTCGCCCGGCAGCCGCACCATGTCGAGTTCGGCGCCGGAGAATTGCCCGCCGAGCGGCACGCCAGGCCGATGCCCTGTGATCACCAGGCCGAGCCGGCGGGCCGCCGTTGCGGCAGCGGCGAGGCCAATCCGCAGCTCGTTCCGCTCCGCTGACCGAACCACCCTCCACTCGAGCCCGGCCTCGGCCGTCTCGCCTTCCGCCCGCTGAGTTCCAGGCCGCTGCCAGTCGACGGCTTCCACCGAGTCGATGAACCAGCCCGGCGCCACCGTCGCCGATAACGTGAACACCTCGCCGGCCACCACCCGCACGTCACAGGCGGCCCGGCCGAGGACCGTGCCGGGGGAGAGGTCGACCGTCGTCACCCGGGCCGTGTCGAACGCCGCCTCCCGCGGCCCCACGGCGATCGTCGCGGCGGCGGTCGGAGACTGGTGTTCAAGAAACAGCCGTGAACCGGCCATCGGCAGGGCATCCGCGAGCCCCCCGGGCGGGAGCGGCCAGGCCGCCGCGTCGCCGGCAGTCACGACGAGACAGTCGTCGAGTTCGATCGCCTCCACCGCACCGGCGGCCGCGGTCTCCACCAGCGTGCCGCCGCCCGCCCAACGGGCCCGCAGCGGCTGCCAGCCAGGAACCGGCTGACTCCCGGCATCGGACACCGGCACAATGCCGGTCACCACCACTCCCGCCTGCGTCCCCGCCAGCCGATCGGGAATCGAGATCCGCAGGCCTTCCGCCTCCGTGGCCCAGGCGAGGTCGCGGCCCGCCTCGTCCCGCGCGGTCGTGGCCACCAGGTCGGGCCCAGCCGCGAGCACGAGGTCAGACCCGGTCCAACAGCTCGTCGGCATGATCCGCGCGGTGACCTCGGCCTGCCGCCCCCGGATCGACACGCGATTCCAGCAGGCCACCGGCGGTGGCACGCGGCGGGCGTCCTGGAGTGAGAGGCGGAGTTCGGTGCCCGCGGCCACGACGATTCGCCAGCTTCCACCGGTGGTCGCCGGCGGTTCCACGACCGCCGAGTCCCCCGGGGCTCCGAGCACGACCGGCCGCTGCCCGGCCGGCAGCCCCAGCCTGAGCGTGGTGACGAGGGCGGGCACGAGCGGAATCCGATTCACCCGACCGGCTTGGAGCGGTGGGAGTTCGAGCCCGCAGGTGTAGGTGCCGGGGCCCGTCACCTGCACGGCCACC
>JBJOHE010000386.1:0-3549 GCA_046047895.1 Planctomycetota bacterium
CTCGTGCTCGTCCTCGGCCTCGCCCTGGCGATCACCACGGTGGAGCGTGGCAGCCACGATCACGCCATCCACGGTCATCCGTCAGCCCCGTTGTGACGCCGGCGGCGAGCACGTGCCCCGCCCCGGCGAATCGGGCGAGTCTGCCCGGTAACGGGAAGCCGGAGACGGGGTCGCGCGCAGACGCCGGTGCATTTTGACTGCCCGAGTTGATCCGCCACTCCAGCCTGGCCCGCGACGTCAAAATCCGCCGGCGGCGAGCACGTGCCCCGCCCCGGTGAATTGGGCTGCCCGGAGTCTGCGTCGGGTCAGCCCTCGGTGTCGAGGCCACGGGCGGCCCGTTCCTTCCGGACTTCGGCCATGATCTCTTCGATGAGCTGGTGCTGGCCACGGATCGCGGGGAGCTGGGCCTGGAAGCACCAGGCAATCACCCCCGCCAGGCCGATGCCACCGATCAGATGCCAATTGACCCAGGCCTGGCTTCCTCCGGGCCCGGCCAGGCCGCCTCCTGGGTCAGCCGCGCCGCCGAGCGCGACGATCCCCACCATCGAGAGCATCCCGATCACGGCGAAGGGAAATGCCGCCCGCTTGAGCCGCCGGCTCCGTTCGAAGAGCGCCGGATCGAGCGAGTATGTTTCGGCCACCTCGCGGCACCAGCGGCTGGTGCCGATGAAGTAGGTCACCCCCATGCTGTTGACGAGCAGGACGACAAGCGCCGTGAACATGCCCGACAGGCGGTGGACCGTGCCCCACCGGAGCACGGCCGGATCACTCACGCCGTGGAGGTCGCCGATCCAGAGGCCGAGCCCGGCCGTCGCGGCGAGCAGACAGACCGCGAACACAGCCACGCGGGCGAAGGTGGTTTCCATGGAAAGGGGTCACGGCTCCGGCGACACGGGGATCAGGCACTCGGTTATAGCCGGCGCCGGCGGCGCAGACACCCGCCGGTCCAGCGCAGCCCCGGCTCACGGCCGCATCAGCCCGAGCATCCCCATGTAGGGCTCGGTGATGTCGATCAGGCCCTCTGTGGCGGGCTGAAAGTAAAAGGCCGTCGGGTCGATGGGACCGTCGAACTCGATCTCCACCAGGTCGATCACCCCGATCGGCTCCACCGGTCGGGCCGACACCGGCCGCGGCCCGGGGATCGCGAGGTATTCCAGGCGGTAGGGCACGAGGTCGCTCCGACCGATCGCAAACCGGATCGCCCAGGGCATTCCGTCGGGCAGTTGCTCGGGGCGAATGCCGCCCGGCTGCCTGGCCGCATCGGCCCGGGCCGGCTGAAGGGCCGCGAGCGGAAAGGGGTTCCAGTGGCCTTCGACGAACCAGACCGGCCGACCCTCGAGATCCCCGGGAACGGCCTCGGCGAAGTCGAACCATTGCCGCGCGCTCCAGAGCACCCGCTGGAGGCCGCCGAGGTACATCGCGGTGTCGCTGGGGTCGGGGGCCTTGAGCTCGACGAGCTTTGATCGGACCCGCTGCACGTCGATCCGATGGAGGGTGGCCGGATCGGGGCCGGCGCGGCGATGGAGCCAGCAGAAGACTCCGTCGCAGATCTCGGCGATCTCGAAGGTTTCGGTATCACCGGTGAGCGTGGTCTCGAAACGAAACCGCAGGTCGTCCCCCCGCCCGGCCTGGAGGTAGCGGCCTGTTCCCACGAGCACCCGATCGCCGATCCGCACCCGCTGCCGCAGCTTGACAGACACGGATTCGGCGCGACCGAAGGCGGCCAGGCTACTCGACACGATTCGCTCGGCCTGAGCGGCGCGGTCGGCGGCTGGCACTGGGTCGGCCAAACCCCCCACGGCCCCCTGCCCTGCCTGCGTTCCCTGGCCTGCGGCGGCGGCCGGCTCGCCCGAAGGTGGCGGGGCCGGCCTGGCCGCCGGGGGCTGACTACGGCTGTAGACGCTGGCCGGAGCCTGGGCCCGGGCCGAGGGAATTGCCACATGCCGAGCCGCTGCGACCGCCAGGAGGGCGACGACCAGGCCGACTGCGCGGAATGGCAGGCAGGAGACGAACGCCGCGGTCATCGGGATTCGGAGAGCTGTGACGGTTTTGCCAAAGAAGCGGGGCCCGAAGGGTCGATGCACATGGGGTGAGATCGCCCGTCCACCTCCGGCAGAGGCCGAAGTGTACGGAATCGAGGATGGCCGGCCCAAGCCGGAAAACCGCACGGAGGTTCGTCGAAATGCTCAACCGACGCCTACAGGGCTTCGTCGGCTTGTCCGTGGCCGCCACGCTGACGGGCTGCCATATTCCGGCCAATTCGCCGTTCACGGGGCTCGCCCAGATTCGCCCGGTCGCCACGCCGCACACCAACGTTCTTCCCCCGGCCGCGATGCTGCATCACCCCGGACCGGGCGTCGAAGGCCCCGGCCCGGGGATCATCGCTCCGGCATCCTATGAGGCCTGCATCGAGAACGCCGCCGGAGCGGCCGGCGGAATGGGCGGCGGGGGCGGGATGTACGGGATGGCCCCGACCTCGCAGATCGGCTTTGTCGGCCCCGACAGCATGCAGGTGCGGTGGGACGTGACGATGGCGGGGGGTTTCGACTCCGAGCCGCTGGTCACCCCCGGCCGGTATGACTTCCCGCAGGGCGGGATCTACCGCCTCAAGGTGACCGACATTCCGGGCCGCGAAGGCATCGAACTGTATCCGACCCTTGAAGTGGCACCGGTCACGCCGCGGACCGCGGCCTACCTGGCCCACAACGCGGTGCCGTTTCAGCTCACCGAGGAAGATCTCGATCAGGTGACGACCGGCAACTTCGTCACGAAGGTGGTCTACCTGCCCGACGCCGAGTATCAGGAACTCGCCGTCGCCGGAGTGGAGACGCTCGTGAGCACCAGGCTCGACCCGGGCGTCGATCCGGTGGTGGAGGCTGATCGTCGCGGCTCGATCCTCGCGATCATTCGGATCGGCAACAAGGATCTCGAGGCACCGGGCTCGGCCAGCGCCGGCGTGGCCGGACCGCTGGCGGCCGGCGGCATGGGCGGGGCCGGCGCCAACGGTGTCGGCGGCCCGCTCGGCATGCCCTGCGGCGGCGACCCCTCGCAGCTGCCTCCCGCCTTCGTCGCCGGCATGACCGCGCCGGAATACGGCATGCCGCGGGTGGGCACGCCAATCGGCCTGCCCGGGCCGGCCCACATCCCGCTCGGAGTTCCGGCCGGTCTCCAGCGGCACTCGATCACGAACCACACGAAGGTGCACCTGCCGCCCCCCTCCCGCAGCATGGGCCTCCATGTGCAGCAGGCTCCCGGCTTGAGTTATCCGAAGCCGGCCCGCCACGCCTACCTCGCGGAGCGGCAGGACGTGCCCCACATCAAGCTGAGGCAGCCGCCGGAAGACCGGCTCCGGTTCGTCGGCAACGGCGGCCCGGATCCCGACACCCTCGAGGCCGGAGCGATGGTGATCGGCGGTGGCGGATATGGAGCCGACGACTGCGAGGCCCCGCTGCCCCCCGAGCCGTTCGAGTGATTCGCGGCTGACCGGCAGCGTCCTCCCTTCCCCAACGGCCCGCACCGCGAGGGATTCCATGCTCAGTCTTCATCCCC
>JBJOHE010000387.1:0-8659 GCA_046047895.1 Planctomycetota bacterium
GAACGCCATCCTGTCGCTTCGATCCCACCGGCCCGGCGTAGGCCTCCGCCCGGATCTGCTCGGCCGCCGCCGTCACAGGCAGGATCACGGTGGCGGTGGCGACGTCGATGGGAAACTCCCAGGCGTGACCGGTGGCGTTCCAGTACACCTCATCGTGATCGGCGAGAAACCGCACCTGCGGGGTCGTGTAGCGGATGACATAGGCGTGCTCGCCGGGTGGCAGCTCCCGGGCCGGATCCCCGATGAACACCCGCACGAACTCCCCGCGGGGATCCCGGCGGACCGGGACGGCCTGCCCGTCACAGGTCGCAGCCCCCAGATCGAAGTCGACGAAGACGGGCAGACCGAACGGACCGCCGGCATACCGCACGGGAATGTCACGGTAGATGCCGTGCCGGATCTTTCCCCCTTCGGCGACGACCGTGATCGTTTCCGTCACGCCCAGGCTGCCATCGGCCGTGACGGTGATCTCCGCCGCAAACGCCGTGATCCGCTCGGCGGCCAACGCCGGCTGACCGCCAGCCCCCAGGCAGCCGCAGGCGAGGAGCAGCGCGACCACCCGGGCACCCATCGCCATGATGATTCCCTGCCCACACGGCCGTGATCGCCAAACGGCTCAGTATCTGAAGCCCACGCCCGCCACGATGCCGTCGGCCGAGAGGCCCGAGGTGACGCTCGTGCCGGGAATCGCCCCCTGGGGCGACTGCCAGGGGCCCGTCACACTTCCCTTGAAGAAGTGTACCCAGGCGAGTGAGACATTGAACCGCTCGGACACGTCATAGGTGCCCCCCATCGTAAAGGCATGCTGCATCACGAAGGGTGAGGCGACGTTGGCGAAGGCCTGCTCGGCTCCGATCGGCTTGGTGTTGTAGGAGTAGCCGACCCGGAGACGGGCCGCATCGGACAGGGCGTACTGCGCACCGGTTGCCAGCGCAAACATGTCGGCGAGGTCGAGTCCTCGCACGCCCCCCTCCGGTGTGAACCCCGACTCGGAATAGGGCCGCGTGGTTTCGAAGGCGAGGTAGCGGAGATCCAGTGCGAATCGCCAGCGATCGAAGCCACGGTAGGCGGCGCCCACCGAAACCACCGGCGGTGCCTCGACGAGAAAGTCGATCGTCCGCGGGCTACCCGAGGGAGTCCGCGATGCGTATTGAAAGGGCACGAACGACTGGAGGCTGCGGTAGGAGACGCCGAGATCGAGATCGGCGTCGGTCTCATACCAGGCCCCGAGCATGAAGCCGCCGCCCCAGTGGTAGCCCGTATGGGTTAGCGGCGGGTAGACCGGTTGGCCGCCGGCTGCGTCTGGTGAGGCGAGGATTCCGGGATCGACCGCGAGCGAAGCGATGTCGATCAACGGCGACACGCTCAGCGAGAGCTTGTCGGTCACCTGGCAGGCGAGCGTGGGCACGATCTGGAGCAGGATGTACTGCGAGAAGATGGGTCCGACCCCAAACCCGTCGGGCGGGTTCGGCGAGACCAGCGGATTCGTCGGATCGCCCGGGTAATTCACGCCGAAGCCGGCGAGCGTGAGCAGCCCCACGCCGTACGACCAGCGGGAATCGTCGGGCCGGTAGACAAAGCCGAAGTTGGGGATCGGAAAGGCGCCGCTCTGGCTCGCGGTGCGGCCGGAGAGCGTCGTGGGCGGCACCCCCGGCCCGAACGCACCCGCGTCGATGCTCGAGGAGAGTTCGCCGTAGGGCATGAACACCTCAAGCCCGATGTCAGCCGAGTTTGGCAGCGCCGTGAGCGTGGCTGGGTTCCAGAGGAAGGCTCCGAGCGTGTCGAGCGGCAGGGCCGTCGAGGCGCCGGCGATCGAGCGGTTGATCGGTCCCGCGCCCGTCAGCAACGGCCCGTACTGCCCCCGCGCCACGGAGCCGGTGACGGCCAGCGGGATCAGCACGGAGGCGACCGCCCATCCTCGAAGGAACCGCCGCTCGAAGGTGGTCATGCCTGACATCCCGGAAGCCGTGAGCACAATCCCACGGTTCGCGTTGAATCGGTCGTGCCAGGGATGCCGATTCTGCCGGATCCCCGGCCACCGGACGGTCTTCCCAGCCTGCCTGAATTCACTCGGCCGGCCGACTCCGCAGTCCGGTGACCATCACGATCTCCATTGGGCTCTTGCCCTTGATTTCCACCAGGCCGAGTGATTCCCCCGTGCAGGAACCCACGACGCGTTCCCAGACGGACCGACTGACGCAGACCGTGCCCGGCCGGGCCGCATGCTCGATCCGCGAAGCGGTGTTCACGGTGTCGCCCCAGATGTCGTACTGGTACTTCCGGCGGCCGACCACGCCGGCGAACACCGGCCCGCAGTGGATGCCCACCCGCACCTGCCAATGGGGAGGCGTGCGGGCCGCCTGGGCGGCCATCTCCAGCCCGCATTGCACGCAGGCCAGGGCCGGATCCCCCGCCGTTCCCAGCCCGGCCGCCGCCATGAAGGCATCGCCGATCGTCTTGATCTTCTCGAGCCCGAATCGGCTGCTCGCCTCTTCCTGAAGCTCCACCAGCGTCTGGAGATGCACGAGCAGTTCCTCCGGTGTAGTCCGCTCCGCGAAGGCGGTGAACCCGACGATATCGCAGAACAACACGCCCACGTCGTCGAAGCGGCGCGGCCGCACGGCCTTGGCAGACTTGAGTTCCGCCGCCACGTCGGGGGGCAGGATGACGTGCAGGAGTTCGTCAGACCTCCGCCTCTCCTCTTCGATCCGGTCGAGATAGGCCTGCTCCCGATCCCGCAGCCGCTTCTTCTCCAGGCTGGCATTGATCCGCGTACGGAGGAAGACCGGGTCGCAGGGCTTGCGGAGGTGGTCATCGGCCCCGAGCCCGATGCACCGCAGCACGATCTGGGGATCATCCTCGGCCGAGAGTACGATCACCGGCACGCTCGGGAGCGAAGGATCGGCCTTGAGCCGCTCGAGCACGCCAACACCGTCGAGATTTGGCATCCAGAGGTCGAGCAGCATCAGGTCATAGCCCCCCGCTCGGAGCCGCTCGAGCGCCTCCCGACCGTCTGCGGCGAGTCCGACCCGATGGCCGAGCCGTTTCAACCTTCGGGCGAGCATCTCCCGGTTTTCCTCGCTGTCATCGACCACGAGGATCATGCCCGGCTCTCCCGCCGGCAGAGGCTCTTCGCCAGCCGCCGCCGGAGTGGCTGACGATTCGATCGGCCCGGTGAGGATGCGGTCTGCGACGACGCCAAGGAGCCGCTGGGCCGCGCGGCGAATCTTGGCGGCATCGGCGGCCAATCCGGCCAGAGCGAGAGCCTGCGCCTCTTCCTCGACCAGCTCCGTGTAGCCGATGATCTGATCGAGCGGCTCCCGCACTTCTCGGTCGATCGTCTCGGGCGGCACCGGGGTGATCGACATGGCCGCCGGCGCGAGGGTCGACTCGATCACCGTCAACAGCCGCCTGCCCGCCTCGTGAATGCGGCGGAGGTCGGCGGCGATCCGGTCGAGCCCGGCGGCCTCGGCATCCTCGATCGCGATCTCGGCATAGCCGAGAATGTGATTGAGCGGCGAACGGAGCTCGTGCCCGATCGAGGCCTCATGGGAGGTCATGGGGCCCGCCGGCTGAGAAACTCCTCGATCTTCTCGACGAGCCGGGCGAACTCCACCGGCTTGGTCTCGTATTCGTCGCAGCCGGCCGCGATCGCCTTCTCCCGGTCGCCGGCCATCGCATGGGCGGTCAGGGCGATCAGCGGAATCGTCGCGGTCTCGCTCGCGGCCTTGATCCGGCGGGTGGCCTCCCAGCCGTCGATGATCGGGATGTTCATGTCCATCAGGATCAGGTCGGGCGCCGCCGACCGCGACTTCTCCAGTGCCTCCGCTCCGTCGACCGCGACGGCGACGGTGTAGCCCTTCCGTTCGAGCCGGCGGGAGAGCATGTCGCGGTTGAGTTCGTTGTCTTCGACGAGGAGGATCGTGGGCATGGGGCGGTGGAATCCGAGGGGGGTGGGATCAGTGGGAGGAGGCCGACGGCGGATGGAGATGGAGCCGGTCACGAAGGTAGGCGGCCACGTCTTTGGCGGTCGAGCCGCTCTTCGGGATGATCTCGACGATTCCACCATTCATCCGGGCCCGATGGTCGGGCGTGATGTCGAGGGCCGACACCACGATCACAGGCACCTCGGCGCAGCCGGGCAGCCGGCGAAAGCGGGCCAGGAATTCGAAGCCGTCCATCTCCGGCATCATCAGATCGAGGAGGATCACGCCCGGCACCTCGGCCTGGGCCCGCTGGAGCGCCACCAGGCCGTTCTCAGCCTCCATCACCCGCCAGCCGTCCTTGCAGAGCAGTCGGGTGACCTGCTCGCGGCTGGCGGCGTCGTCTTCCACCACGAGCACGGGGCGATCGATCCGATCGCGGCGAAACCGGGCCATCATCTGGCCCAGGCGGTTCCAGTCGACCGGCTTGGTGAGAAACTCCGACGCCCCCACCGCCGCGCTCATTTCGCGGTTGTCGGTCACGGTCACGACCACGACCGGAATCTGGGCGGTCGCCGGGTCATTCCGCAGGGCGGTCACCACGGCCCAGCCGTCCATCTCCGGCATCATCACGTCGGTCGTGACCGCCATCGGCCGGAGCCGGCGGGCCATCTCCACCCCGTCTCGGCCATTGGCGGCCAGGTGGACGGTGAAGCCCTCCTTCGTGAGGAACCGGTCCATCAGCTCCAGCACGTTCGGGTCGTCGTCGATCACGAGAATCGACGGCCGGTCGCCGCCGCCCGTCGCCACCCGGGTGTAGGGCTCGGCTCCGGTGCCGAGGGCCATCGCCTCGGTGCTGACCGCCGGGAGCGTGACCGTGAAGGCCGAGCCCTTCCCGGGCTCGCTGTCGACCGTGATGTCGCCGCCGAGCATCCGGCAGAACCGGCGGCTGATCGCCAGCCCCAGCCCGGTGCCGCCGTAGCGGCGGGTCGTCGAGGAATCCGCCTGGGCGAAAGGCTGAAAGAGCCGGCCCATCTGCTCACCTGTCATGCCGATCCCGCTGTCGATCACCTGGAAGATGACCATGTCGCCGTCGGCCTCCCCCCGGCGGGAGGCGACCAGCCGCACGCTTCCCTGGCTGCTGAACTTGGCGGCGTTGCTCAGGAGATTGATCAGCGTCTGCCGCACCTTCGTCAGGTCGCTCTGCATCAGGCCGCAATCGTCGGCCAATTGCAGCTCCAGCTGGTTTGAGTTCTGCCGCAGCAGGGGCTGGACGGTGTTGGCCACGTCGCGAATCACCGTGGCCACGTCGAAGCTCTCGATGAACACCGACATCTTGCCGCTTTCGATCTTCGAGATGTCGAGCACGTCGTTGATCAGGGCGAGGAGATGCCGGCCGGCCCCGTGAATCTTCGTGAGGTCGCCGATCACCTCGTCGGGCTCCATCGAGCCCCATTCTTCCATCAGCATCTCGCTGTAGCCGATGATCGCGTTCATCGGCGTCCGCAACTCATGGCTCATGTTGGCCAGGAACATCGACTTCGCGTAGTTGGCCTCCACGGCCGCGTCGCGGGCCTTGAGCAGATCGGCGTTGATCCGCTCGTTGGCGAGCTCGGCCCTGAGCCGCTGGATCGCCACGCCCACCTGGGAGCCGAAGGACCGCAGCAGCGGCAGCCAGCGGCGGCACCAGCGAGCGTCGCGGGGCTCCGCCTCCACATGGAGCCGGCCGATCTGCTGATCCCGGGAGCGGATCGGTAGGCCGAACGAACCGGCGATCCCGGCCGTGACCGCCGCATCGAGCCGGGGCTCGTCGGCATCCGCGCCGAACGGCATCGGCAGCGGCTCGGCCCGCACCGAAAGCCCCTCGACGCCCCCCGCCCGACCGGGCAGGAAGCAGCATTCGCCTCCGGGAAACATCTCCGGCCGCACGGCCGTGAACCCGAGCCCTTCCACCGCCAGCAATTCCTCGGCGAGCTTTTCGAGCACGGAGGCCTCGTCCCGCTCTTCCTGGAGGATCGTGTCGATCCGGGTCTGGAGGGCCAGCTCCTCCCCGCGGGCCACGAGCTTCTGCTCCCGCTCGTTCGCCTCCTCGAGCGCCGCCATCAGCTCGGCCGCATGGGCATTGGCGTCGGCCAGAGCCGTTACCTGCCGCAGAAGGCCGGCATTCTGCTGCCGCAGGGCGGCGAGCTCCGCTTCGAGGGCGGCACGGGTGGCTTCATCCATGGCGGCGAGAGGCCAGCGGCGCCGGCCGAAGGAGGGTGATCAGATGAAAAGCGTGATCTTGGAGCGGGCGGCGTCGCCGAGGTAGGTGGCCACGCCACCGTAATCGATGTCGGGCAGCAGCTCCTCGCGGGAGACGCCCATCACGCCCATCGACATCTCGCAGGCGACGAGCCGCACGCCGAGTTCGCGAACCATTTCCAGCATCTCCGGCAGCGACTGCACGTTCTTCTGCTTCATCAGCATCTTGAAGAAGGCCGGGCCCATCCCGGCCATGTTCATCCGGCTCGTCGGCACGCTCCCGGGCCCGGAGGGCAGCATCACGGCAGCCATCTTTTGCCCGAGCGACTTGCCTGAGTAGGTCGTGCGAACCCTGAGCGCGGCCAGGCCCCAGAAGGTGAAGAAAATCGACACCTCCATCCCCATCGCCACCGCACCGGAGGCGATCGTGAAGGCGGCAAACAGCCGGTCCATGTCGCCGCTGAAGGCCACGATCGTGGCCCGGTCTTCCGGACAGTGCTCCCGCACCTCCGCGACCTGCGACCGCAGCTCCGCAACCGTTCGTTCGAGATCGTTCAGGCTGCTGCCGATCCGCTTTTCCACGGCGGCGGCCACGAGGGCTTCAAGATCGGCGGCGGTCGGCGACGAGGCGGTCATCGGAAAACCCTTTGGGGAGAGGCGGATCGCCTAGGCGCGGCGAAGGACCGCGGTTTGGACACCGTCGTTCTCGGCGAACGACTCGAGCTGATGGCCCATTTTCCGCACCCAGGCCTCGATGTCGGCCTGAAACGAGGGGTCGGAGGCCGTCACCGTGAGCGTGTCGCCGGAGGCAAGCTCCTTCATCGCCCGTGAAATCCGCACGATCGGCACTGGGCAATTCAGCCCCTGGCAATCGAGATCGACATTCGCCATACCGCACTCCAGCCTGCCGGAAACCGCAAACCGCATCCCTCCCATCCAAACTGGCCGGGATGACTCTTCGATTCCCCATCCTACCGCCGCCCGCCGACGTGAGCCAAAAGCGAGCCCCGATGGGCGTTTTGCGGCTGTTGCTCGAGGTTCCCGACCACACACGGGACCACGGCCAGCTCACTTCGACTTCAACTCGACGGCAGCGTCTCGCGTGCCACCAGCCGGCACGTCGAAATCGATGCCCTGGCGGTAGGCCGCGGGCACCCGCTCCGGCGGCGGAGGCTCATCGTCGCCGGCCGTGGCGGAGTAGGCCGTGGTGAGCGAGAGCCGATAGGGACCGGGTGGAATCCCTCCCTGTGGACTGCCGATCGCCCCGACCGTAAACCGCCCCTGGTCGTCGGCGTCGGCCACAAACAGCTTCGCCGAGCGAGGATCGCCGTCCTTGGGAAAGAACACGAGATGCACGCCCGGCAGCGGCTGGCCGTCGAGGGTCACCACGCCCGAGACGCTTCTATCGCCACCGCAGCCGGAAGCGACGAACAGAATCACCGCCGCGGTGATCGCACCGGCTGAGAACCTCACCTCAATACACCCCGCCGTCGGCGATGCTGCCCATCACGGCCCAGGCCTGGAGGTCGATGTCGGACGTGATGAACTGCACCGACCCGTCGGCCATCGCGCCGTTGAACCCGTTGGGATGGAGGGCATACCAGCCCGACATGCAGGCCCGACCGGAGGTGTCGGGATTCGGCTCCGAGCTTCCCGTCGCGGCGGCAAGGCACCGGCCGTAGTCACCCCAGAGCGTGCGGGCCTGTGGGGTCGTCTGCGACGAGGAGTAGTTGCCCCAGGAATAGGCCCACAGGCTGCGGCGAGAAAACTCCTGGTTGGCGCCGTTCGGCAGCGAGTTGCGGTTTGTCGACTCACCGATCAGGAGCGTCTTCGAGGTGCCGTCGGCGATCGTCTTGATTCGCTCCGGCTTGAGGGCGAACTTCTGATCGACGGCATAGGGCGGGGTGGGATCCTGCCGCACCGCGTGCATCACTCCCCGCCAGCCTGCGTTGACGGGGCCGCTGCTGTTCCAGCGAACGGTGGCCGTCTGATAGGGAGGTGGCAGGTCCTCCCAGAGATACCAGGTCACCTGGCCGTTGCCTCGGCCGGCGCACGAGCGGTAGGAGCCGGTCATGAAGTCCACTCCCGTCCCAGGCCCGGACGCAGGCCGCAGCAACTGCGGCTGATAGTCTGACGGGCAGTTGTAGGCCTCGACCTTGCTCTCGCGAAGCGCCTTCACGGCGGGGTCTGCCGAATAGATCGTCAGGTTCGGGGAGTACATCTGCTCGAGTTGGGCATTTTCTGAGTACGGCATGATCTCGAGCGTCCAGCCGCTGCCGTACTGGCCACCGGTGCCTCTGGGAACCGGCGCGGCGGCTGCGATCCGGATCGCATTGCCATACGGAAACTGGCTCCGGGCCGACTCGTAGTTGAGGCAGGCGAGTGCGAGCTGCTTGAGGTTGCTCTGGCACTTCGCCCGGCGGGCGGCCTCACGGGCGCTCTGCACGGCCGGCAGCAGCAGGCCGATCAGGGTGGCGATGATCGCGATCACCACC
>JBJOHE010000388.1:0-5091 GCA_046047895.1 Planctomycetota bacterium
AGGTCATCGCCAGCAGCTTGGACCGCGACGTCGAAAGCCACGTCCGCCTGTCGCAACTCGTCGTCGAACGCTGCAAGCGGCTCGTCGAAGAAGGCAAAGACGTGTTCCTGCTGATGGACTCGATCACCCGTATGGCCCGGGCCTTCAACAAGTGGGTGGGCAACACCGGCCGGACGATGTCAGGCGGCGTCGACATCAAGGCCCTCGACATCCCCAAGAAGCTGTTTGCGACGGCCCGGGTCTTCGAGGAAGGCGGCTCGCTCACGATCGTGGCCACCGCCCTGGTGGACACGGGGAGCCGGATGGACGAGCTGATCTTTCAGGAGTTCAAGGGCACGGGCAACATGGAGCTGGTGCTCGACCGAAAGCTCGCCGATCGCCGGGTCTGGCCGGCGATCGACATCTCCCAATCGGGCACCCGCCGCGAGGAGAAGCTGCTCGACCCCAACACGCTCCATGCGGTGAATTTGCTGCGGCGGACGCTTTCGAGCATGCATCATGTCGATGCGATGGAACAGCTCACGAAGCAGCTCGCGAAGTTCAAGAGCAACCGCGAGTTCATCACGCTGATCGCCAGTTCGCGGGACGAATGAGGAGGCGGCCGCGGCGAGCAATGCCGCCGGCCCGAGGCTCAGGCCTGACGACAGAGCCCGCGGTAGCGTCCCAGCCAGTAGGTGTATTGCGGATCCCCGCAGCGGAAGGAGAACACAGCGTCAGGGAGCCGGGATTCGGCCGGGCCTTCAGACTTCACCCGGACGACGAGCGCACCATCCCCCCGCTTCTCGATCGAGATTCGATCATCGGGGATTGGCATCGGCTCAGCGTTGGCGGCCATCGAGAGTCCTCGCATCGGAGGGGGCCGCGGCGGGGATGGCACCCGTGCGCAACCCCCTGGCAAGAGTATGCCATCTCGTTGCCGGATCCGCCACCTCCCGGCCGGCGTCCCGGGGGCCGGCCCATGGTCGCGTGCTTTGACAGGTCTGGAAATCCCCGGCTATTCTCCAGTTTTCCCGTCCGCCTCGCGGAGAGCAGCCTGCCATGACGCCCTACGCGTCGGTCGCCGACGACTTCTACATCAACATGAATCTCGCCACGGAGATGGAGCTCCCCTCACAGAGGGAGACGATTCTCCAGTATTTCGAGCGGATTCAGAAGCGTTTTCCCACGATGCGGAAGTTTTATTGCCGTGACAAGCGGGACTACGTGCTCGAGGAAGACAAGGACCAGGGCCGGTACCGGTGGGCCGCCGTGGAGGCTCGGCGGCTCTGCTCGGGGCAGGTCAATCCGGGCTCGCTCGACGAGGCGATCGAGCAGCATCGGCTCGTGCTCGACCTCGCTCCCGCCTTCTTGTCGGTCAGTCCGCTCGACTGCGAGGCGCTCGACGTGTTGTTCGGGTTCGACTTTGCCTATCGCGGGAACCACAACGCGCTGCTCGCCGAGGCGCTCGGGGTGGGGCCGTCGCTGGAGCGGTTTGCCGACCTGCCGGGCAGCCGGGTGATCAACTACGAGCCGTCCCTCACCCTGGCGCTCGACGAGGAATGCCGCACCCAGGTGCGGATCGGCACGGAGAGCCGGACCAACGCCTTCCAGGTGCGAACGGGCGAGTTTGGCGAGGAGCAACTGAGCGTCTACGTCACGGCCCGGCAGTATGGGAGCCTCGACCCCGACACGACCTATGTGGACGCCCTCGGCAGGCTGGCCCAGATCGCCCGCGAGGTGGTCGACCAGTGTGTGGTCGACCAGATCCTTCGGCCGCTGGCTCGCACGATTGCCCTCAAGTAGGCCGCTCGCGGCGAGCGGGATGCCGCTCCCGATCAGCGGCCCCGGCCGTTGCCGCCGCCTTCGGCTCGGCCTCCACGGCTGCTTCGGGCCGTGAGGTTGCCGGCAATCACGATGCCGATCGCCTCGACCCAGCTGGGCACGTCGAGCACGGTGTTCAGGCCGCTCTCGGTGAGCACGTCGTCGTCCTCTGCCGGGCGGGCCCGCGGGGCCGCGTCTCGCACGGCCTCTTCGACACCCAGGAATTCCAGCCCCTCATCGTCTTCGTCATAGCGGCCCGACACGGGCGCGAAGTCGTCGCGGCGACCGCGGCTGCGGGAACTCCGGGCCTCGCTCCCGCGGCTTCGGCGGCTTTCGCCGCTACGTGACCGCGAGGATTCACGGCGTTCGCTGGAACCGCTCTTTCGCGGGGCGTCGGAGCCAGCCCGGGACTCACCCCGCCGGCGCCGGCGGCGGCCGCGGCTGCGGCCGGAGTCTCCGCCGCCCTCGGCGGGCGGCCGATCATCGGTGGTGCGGCGGGTATCGTCACCGCGGCGGTCGTCATCGGCCCGCGCCGGGGAGTCAGGCCGCGTCGCCGCCCGGCTCCCATAGCTGGCGGGCAGCGGTTCGTCATCGGCGTCAGCGGGGCCGGAATCGCGATCGGCTGCGGCCGGTGTCGCGGCATCGCTGCCACTCCGAGACCGGCTCCGGCCTCCCCGGCGGCCGCGCCGCCGCCGCTTCCGCGGCTGGCGTTCGTCGTCATGTCCCTCGGCGTCGCCCTCATCCCGCCGGCCGACGCCGGCCGGCTCGTCGAGGTCGTCGAAGTCAGCCCGTGTCCGGTCGCGGTCGGCGTCGCCGGACCGAGGAGAGGCGACATCGTCTTCGGACCGCCGCGGCCGGCGGTCTTCACGGCCCGGCTCCGACTCGGCCGACCGGCTTCGCGACCGAGGCTCGTCGGAACGACGGCTCCCGCGGGGTTCGCGGCGTTCGCGGGAGGTCTCCCGATCGAGGTCCTGCGGCGATTCATCTCGGAGGTCAACCGGCTCGCGATCCTCGCGATCAAAGGCCTCGGCTTCGGCCTCGGTGCGCGGCATCGGCCGATCGTCCTCGCGTCGCCGACCGCGGCCGCCCCGCCGGCCGCGCCGCCGCCGTCCCCGACCGTCGCCCTCGCCACGTCCCTCGTCGCGGGATTCGCTGCGACCCTCCCCGCGACTCGCGGCCCGATCCTCGTTGTCCGCACTCCGGGCCGGCCGTTCGTCTGCCGTGGCTTCCACGGCCCGGCGGGGTGGCAGTTCGTCGTCGTCCCGGCCACGGCGGGCTGATGGGCGGGGTTCGGCTTCGGTCGGCCGGCGGCCTTCCCCGGCGTCCCGGATGGGACGCGGTTCCGGCTGCGGCCGGGCTGCGGCGGGCTCCCGGCGCGGCGGCGCGGGCGGTTCCCCGGCCGCAGGGGCAATGCCGAGGGAACTCGCGAGGTCATCCCAGCCGCTTGTGCTCGCTGAAGCCTGGGGCCGCTTGGCCGGCGGCTTCTCCCGGGATCGCGGCGGCGGGGGCGGGGCGGGGCGACTCGGCTGCGCCGAATCGGCGGCTGGCTTGGCGCCGAGTGAGTCTGCCAGGGAATCCCAGGGGTCGTTCGGGCTGGTGTCGGGCATGGTGTCCTGCACGGATCGAAAGCCGGTGATGCACGGCCTGCGTCGATCGCGGCCGCGAGATCCCGGAGGATACACCAAGCCTGGCCCGGTCGGGGAGGCGGGCCCCTTTCCCCCCTGGAATCCGCCCGGCCGCCGGGGAGGCGGACGGGGGCCCAGAGGCGACGGCCGACTACGGCAGGTAGGGCTCGATCGAGCGGATCATGCTGCCATTGTCCGCCACGTCAAACAGCGGCCGGTAGGGGCTCGACAGGCTTCGTCGCGACCGGCCGGCGGGATACCAGACCACGTTCACCGACACATTCCAGGCCGCCGGAGAGAACGAGGTGACCGCACCCTGCCGGTCGAAGTCGATCGTCTGGTTACGGCCGGGGATCACGTAGGTGAACGTGCCCTCGAGCGCCAGCGACCGGTGCATCGGTGCCCTCACCATCGTGCCGATGATGCCGTCGGCCTCGCTCGTACCACCGCCCCACACCTTCCACTCGTTGGCGTCGCCGAACTGGAGCCGGTAGAAGCCGGTGTAGAGATCGAGCGTGCTCGCCACGCCGGGCTGCTTCGTGATCGGGCCGAACAGGGTGTTTTGATCGCCGATATTCGAGGCACCCCAGAAGCCGAGTTCGTGATAGCCGTAGACGTAGCTCACCTCGTAGCGAAGCTGCGACACGTTGGCGTTGTCGAACCAGCTGTCGTGGAGGTAGTCGTAGACGATGCCGCCCTGCATGCCCCGGCCCTCGAAGGCGCGGGTGAAGAAGCCGGTGGTGATGAAGTCCTGGGTGCGGGCGTTTTTGCTGATCGTGGTCGGTCCCGCCTCGATCGTCGCCGGCTGGAAGTCAGACTGCACGCCCCGCCAGCCCACCTGCCAGCCGATGCCGAAGGCATTCCAGAAGGGGAGGGCGAAGTTCAGGTATTCGTTGACGCCGAAGTTTCCATTGATGCCCAGGTCGGTGGCGTTGGTAAAGCCGGTGATGCCGGCACTCGCGGTGAAGTCGCGATACCACCGCCAGCCGTAATAGGGCTTGCCGAACCGCCGCAGCCATGCGCAGAACCGGCCGTCGTGTTCCCAGAGCGGGAAGACGCCTTCGTCCTCGCAGGCGTAGGGATCGTCGTAGAAGCTCTCCACGTGGAGTTGGGCCGGATACTCGCCCATCAGGAGGCCACCCGAGTAATCGGGGTCGACCATGCCATTGGCGTAACCTTCCTCCATGCCGCCCTCGTAGCCCGGCGGCGGCATCGTGTCGTCGTAAGAATCGGGCATCTCGATCCCAGGGCCGATGGATTCGAGACCGGGCCCAGCCGACGGGCCACCCGTCGCCGGTGCCGGAGCTGCGGCCGACGGGGCGGGGCCGCGGCCTCCTTCGACCGCCGCCGCTTGAGGGCCGCGGGACATCACCGAGGGGATGCCGTCGACGTTCATGGCGAGCCGTTCCGGCCGCCGGTCGGTGCCGGGCCGCGCAGTCTGATACCGCGGCGCCGGGCCGCCGCCGTAGCGGGCATCGCCGAGCGCCTGGCGTTCGGCGGCTGCCTGCATCGCCACCGCCTGTTGGCCCTCGGCCGCGAGGATCGGACGATTCGAGGTTCCCTTGGGCGTGCGAAGGATGTTGAAACCCATCACGCTCTCGGGGTTTGAAGGATCGTAGAACCGCTGCGACGCCAGGGCGTCGGTCCAGGCCGGCGGGGGCGGGGC
>JBJOHE010000389.1:0-3736 GCA_046047895.1 Planctomycetota bacterium
CGGTCGTGCCCCGGTTGACGTAGAGGTTGCCGGCCTTGATCCCCCGCTTCCATTCCTCGACCTCGCGGTCATCGAGGCTGTGGATGGCGCTCGTCAGCCCGTAGCCGGTCGCATTCACGAGGTCGATCGCCTCGGCGAGCGTCTCAAACCGCATCACGCCCAGCAGCGGCCCGAAGAATTCCGTGCGGTGGGTTACGCTCCCGGGCCGCACGCCCCACTTCACGCCCGGCGACCAGAGCTGCGGGTTGTCGCCCTGCCGGCGGGGCATCACGGCCCAGCTCTCGCCGGGTTCGAGCGTCTTGAAGGCTGTCTCAAGGTCGCCGGCTGGCGGCCGGATCAGCGGTCCCATCCGCGTGTGCAGCCGGTGGGCCGAGTCGACATGCAGGCTCTCCACCGCGTCGCAGAGCATCCGCTTAAAGGCCGGGTCGTCGTAGGCTTCCGCCTCGAGGAGCAGAAGCGACGTGGCCGAACACTTCTGCCCCGAGTGGCCGAAGGCCGAATGCACGACGTGCTTGATCGCGAGTTCCCGGTCGCTCATCGCGGTGACGATCGTGGCGTTCTTGCCGCCGGTCTCAGCCGAAAGCCGGAGCTCGGGCGTGGCGGCGAGCATGGTGAGCGCGGTCTGGGTGCCGCCGGTGAGGATCACGGCCGCCACATCATGGTGCGCCACGAGCCGCGCCCCCGGCCCGGCCCCCAAGCAGGGCACAAACTGGAGCGTGGTGCGAGAGACCCCGGCCCGCCAGAAACAACTGCAGAGTTCCCAGGCCGTGAGCACGGTGTCGGAGGCGGGCTTGAGAATCACCGTGTTGCCAGCGGCGAGGGCCGCCGCGATACCACCGCAGGGAATCGCGACGGGAAAGTTCCAGGGCGACACCACCGCCACGAGCCCCGCAGCCCGCGGCGCGACGCCGGGCAGGTCATGAAACGCCCGGGCCGAGGCCCGGTAGAACTCGACGAAGTCGATCGCCTCCGACACCTCGGGATCGGTTTCGGTGAAGAGCTTGCCGCCTTCGAGCTGGGCCACCCGTAGGAGCCTGCCCCGGGCTTGGCGGAGTTCGACCGCCACCCGACCAAGGATCTGGTTCCGTTCATCCACCGACCGCGACCGCCAGCCGTCGGGGTCAGCCACGCCACAGGCCACCGCTTCCTCGATATCGCTCAGGCTCGCCACCGCGTGCCGGGCGAGCACCGCACCGGGCCGGGAAGGATCGCGGCAGGGTCGCACCTCCGGGCCAGCGATCTCCAGACCGGCGACCACCGCCGGCACGACGAGCTCACGAAACTCGTCGGGATTCCGAGCCGCGAGCTCCGCTGCCCAGGCCGCGTTCTGCTCGAGCGACCAGTCGGTATCGGGCTCGTTGGCCAGCTCCTGCCAGGGTTGCTCGGGCAGCGGTTCGGTGACGGTCTCTGTGCGACGATCCTGCGTCCGTCGCGGCGCATCATGCACAGGCGTGGTAGACGCGGCGCGGAAGCCAACCTCCAAGAGCTGCCAATCGTCACCGCCGACAGCCAGCCGAAAGGCATGCCCGAGGAAGTTTTCCGGGCCCGTGTTTTCATCGAGTCGACGGATCAGGTAGCCGATCGCATTGAGAAACTCTTCCTTCCGGCAGGCTGGCGCGTAGAGCAGCACCCTGTCGGTCTGGCCGAGGAGCGCCCGTCGCTGATGATTCGCCATGCCCTCGAGCATCTCGAACTGCACGCCGGCCGAGAGGCTGCGGTCGCGGGCGAGCACGAGGCCATAGGCCACGTCGAA
Organism: Planctomycetota bacterium; assembly: GCA_046047895.1. Classification (GTDB taxonomy): domain Bacteria; phylum Planctomycetota; class Planctomycetia; order Pirellulales; family UBA1268; genus QWPN01. The sequence goes on from JBJOHE010000389.1 coordinate 1,754, forward strand.
GAGGTTGTGGGAGGCGATGCCCACCTGCACCGCGGCCAAGTGCTCGGGCCTGAGGGCATATTCGAGCATCCGCTTGAAGTTGGCGTCGGTCTCCAGCTTCGTGGGAAACGGCGCCTGCGGCCAGCCGTGGAGCGCGGCATCCACCCGCTCCATCTCCATGTTGGCCCCCTTCACGATCCGGATCGTCACCGGTCCGCCGCCGCGGGCGACCCGCTCCCGGGCCCACTCGGTGATCCGTCGCTGCCAGCGGAAGGAATCGGGCACATAGGCCTGCAGCGCGATCCCTGCACGCACCGCCTCGAGCCCGGGCCGCTCGAGCGACCGCATGAAGGCTTCGGCCGTGAGCGACAGGTCGCGGTATTCCTCCATGTCGAGGTAGAGGAACTTCGGCTCCTGGCGACCATCGGGCCGGGTGAAGACCGCATGCTCCGCCCCGCGGTAGAGCAGTTCGAGCCGGTCGCAGAGCCGACCGAGCGTGTACTCCCGGGCGATGGGCAGAATCTGGGAGTCGATCGTCGAGATCTTGACCGAGAGCACCTCCACGTCTGGCGACTGGAGGGCTGCGAGGTATTTCTCAAGCCGCTGCTCCGCCTCCTCCTCACCGAGTAGGGCCTCGCCGAGGAAGTTGAGGTTCATCCGCAGCCCCTGTCGGCGGCGGGCGGCGAGATGCTCGTGGAGGAGTTCCGGCTCGGCCGGCAGCACCACATTGGCCGTCTCGTGCTGAAGGTGGGCCTTGACCAGCGGCACGGTCACCGACGGGAGCCAATCACCGAAGGTCTGGAAGCCGCGAAGCAGCGCCCGGTCGAGCGGGCTGAAGAATCGCGGGATGCCCTGCACGTCGAGGATGTGGGTGAACTGCTCGGCGGTGCGGGCGGCGGCCCGAGACCGGAAGGCCTGGTCGGTAAGCTCGACGAGCGTCGCCTTGTCGGCCGGCGTCTCCAGCATCCGGGCCAGTTCGGCCTGCTGCCGCCGCTCGGCCGGAGATTGAAGCGCGAGCGCCTCCCGCTGGAGGTCCGCCGCGAGTTCGACCGCGGCATCGATGAGTGGCTGGTTCACACCAGACAGAATATCCGCCCCGCGGCCTTGACGGCGACGGCCGGTGCGACGGCTACTCGACCGCCAAACCGTTGAACAGCACGTTGGTCAGTTCGGCGGTCGGCAGGCCGGCGGCGTTGAAGGTGAAGCTCACCGAGCCGCCGGCCGGAACGGCGGCGGTCCAAGAGGCGTTTCGCAGCCGGTAGCGGGTTTCTGAAACGCTTTCGAGCGTCGCCCCCCAGAGATTCCCGGCGGCGAGGGTCACTGGGAGGTCGAAGTCCAGCGTCCAGCCATCGATGGCCGTCGCCGAAATGTTGCGAATCGTGATCTTTCCGCTGATGTTTCCCGGCCAGCTGTTGGTGACCTCGAAGGCCACCGTCACCGGCGCCGGCACGGTCGGCGGCGGGGCCGTTGGCTCGACGGGAGGTTCCACCGCCTCCTCGCGATAGCTCGGCCGGTTCCACAGCCCCGTGCTGCCGACCAGCGTGATGTCGGCGATCGTGACCCGGCCGTCGTAGTTGAAGTCGCCGTCAGCCCAGGTGGCGTCTGCGGCCGCCGTGCCATACCGGCCGCCGCCGGTGATCGCGATCATGTCGGCCACCGCCACGAGGCCATCGAGATTCGTGTCGCCCGCGGCGGCCCAGGCGAGCGTCAGCCGGCCTCCGGCCACGCGGGAGCCGACCGCCCGCTCCGAGCCGACCGGCGCCGCAGCCGAAACGATCCCCACGGGCCCGTCCCACCCGCCGCCGTTGCGGCCTGCGAGGAGAAGCTGCCGGATCGCCGTAGGGTCGAAGCCACCAGCCGCCACGGTCAGCTGGCCGGTGCTGATGTCGATCTGGCCGGCGGAGTCAACCGCAAGCCCCGCGACCACGACCTCGCCGAAGCCCACGTCGAGCCGCACCCGTGCCCCCGCCCGCACCTCGAGCGGGCCGGTGCCGAGGGCAGCGA
>JBJOHE010000390.1:0-15495 GCA_046047895.1 Planctomycetota bacterium
TTTGAGTTCGACCAGTGGCTCGCCCGCCAGCCGGTCTACACGCCGGCGCAGGTGCGGAAGATCAAGGCCGACCTCGCGGCCCGGGTGGAGTCGATGTCGTCGTTTGAACTCGACTATCTGCTGGACACACTCGAGGCGAAACTCGCGGTGCTCGAAAGCCCCGCCGCGGAGGAGGCCCGCGGGTGGCTGGGCCGCTACCTCGCCGTGATGGCCGACCGGAAGCGGGAAGAGGTGCTTGGCGAACTGCCGAACATCCTCGACATGTCGTCAGCGGAACTCGAGGCGGCCGTACGCCGGGTCGAGGCCCGTCGGACTGCCGTCGAGCAGCAGCATCGCCGCACGCTCGAGACCCGCTCGACGACTGCGGCCCTCGTGGAGGCCAACCGCCAGCAGCAGGAGGCCCAGCGGGCCGCCCTTGCCGAGAGCCTCCCGCCGACCGACGTGTTCTCTCCGTACCGCGGCACAAGCGTGCCCGATCCGCCCTTCGCGGGCAGCTACGAGAGCCCGACCGTCGTGGGCGTGGGGCCCTGGGGCTCTTTTCTCTTGATCCCTACCGTCGCCTTCTAGGCTCGCTCTGAAAAGGTTGCCGTTGACCCGAGAGCGATCTGCTTCGGTCTTTGGCAAGGACGGAGAAGAGAGGACCGCTCAGGCCAGGCCAACTATCCGTCGGCCGGCGGCCCGCCGTCGGGCGGCGGAGGCACGGGGCTCGGGCCGCTGAGCGAGAGCCGCAATCCGTATTCCGGGTGATCGGGATCGCAGCGGAGAAACTGGGCGTAGATCAGACCGTCGCCGGGCCACTCGCGGGTGCCGGTGAGCCGGGCCCGTACCCAGACCTCCCGCGAACCCGCGACGAAGGCGCCGATCTCGAAGGGGCCGCCCCCGAAGCCGCCGCGATTCGCCTCGAGCGTGACGAGATTCGTCCATGACTCGCCGTCGGCGGAGACGTCGACCGCCGCCCGCGCGCCGGGGTCGTAGGGAAAGGGATCGCCCGTGGTCCAGACCGCCACGCCGGCCGACAGATTGGCCGCGCGGATCTCGAACGGAGCGGTGAATCGCAGCACGACCGTACCCTCCTGGCCCGGCACCGTCGGCCGGATGAAGGTGGCAGGGCCGGCCGACTGCTCCGTGTAGCGCTCGACATCGGTCATCGACACCACATGCTCCTGCCATCCCTCGTCGAGCAGGTTGAAGCTGATTACCCGGTAGGGCGGCATCTGCCAGACGATGTGCGTTGGAGCAGCGAGTCGGCGGCCGGCCAGGTCGAGCGGGCTTGTCGGTGTACCGGTGAGTGTCAGCTCATAGCGGCCTTCGGCGGCGGTCACCCGGTCGAGGCCGCGAAGCTCCCACCGCTCGCGGCTGCCGACGACCTCCACGCCATCGAGCGGTTGCGGCCGGCCATTCCGCGTGAGTCGGAAGTCGGCGGTGGAGAGCGACTGCACCGGCTCCGAGAAATCGACGCTCACCCACTGCAGAGGCGTGGAGCGGGTGCTGGCGATGTTGGGAATGCTCGCCGTCGGCCCGCGGCCGGGTGTGACGACGGATCGGGATGGCCCGACGAGCACGACCGACGCCATTACGGCCGCCGTCACCGCGGCCGCGAGCCCGCTGGTCGCGAGCACGCGATGCCTCCGGCACCAGCCGCGGCAGGCGGCGGCGATCCCGGGCCGACGGGCCGTCACCGGCTGATCCGCCAGCAGGCGCTGGATGTCGCTTCCAAGCTCGGCGGCGTCTGCGTAGCGGGCGGCAGGCTCCTTCGCCAGGCACTTTGCCGCGATCGCCTCGAGACCGGGCCCGAGGCGGCGGTTTGGAATCCGCAGCCGGCGCGGCTCCGCTTCCCGCACGATCCGCGCCGTCTCCGTCAGCGAGCGGCCTGCCACGTCGTAGGGCAGCCGGCCGGTGAGCAATTCGTGGAGGATCACCCCCAGGGCATAGACGTCGGAGCGGGGGTCGACGAGACCACCGTCGCACTGTTCGGGGCTCATGTATTGCCTCGTCCCGACAAACACGCCCGTCTCTGTCAGCCCCCCGCCATCGTCTTCAGCCAGCCGGGCCACGCCAAAGTCGATCACCTTCGGACGGCCGGCGGCGTCGAGGAGAATGTTGGCCGGCTTGAGGTCGCGGTGGACGATGCCGGCCGCGTGGCCGAATCCGACGGCGTCGCACACGGCGCCGAACACGGCCAGCCGCTGCCGCGCTTCAAGCGACATTCGGTCGCAGGCCCGACCGAGCGGCTCGCCGTCGGCCACATATTCCATCACGAAGTAGGGGGTGGGCTCGCCGCCGATCTCACAACTGCCCGCCAGAAACACCTGGGCGATGCCCGGGTGCCGGAGCCGGCCGAGCAGCTCTGCCTCCTGCTGAAACCGCCGGGCGGCCGTGGGTGATCCTCCCGATGGCCGCATCACCTTCACGGCCACCAGCCGGTCGGGAGCCCGCTGCCTGGCGAGGTAGACCCGCCCCATTCCTCCCTGGGCGAGCAGCCGCTCGATCCGAAACTCACCGAGGTCGCGGCCCACGAGCGCGGCCGTCTGACCGCCGTCGCGATCGGGCCCGAGCCCGAAGTCGGTGGATTGTCGCGAGAGCTCCTCCCGGGTCGGGGAGGTCTCTCCGCTCGGAGGCGGAGCGGCCGGCACCGGCTGCGCGGAACGCCCCGGGCGGTCGGCTGCGGGGTCGAACTGGCGATGCATCCGTCGAACTCCCCGGCAGTGAGAGCCTGGCCGCGTTGCTCCGCGGCACGGCTGCTGCCATTCCCTGGGTATCATGCCGGCCGCGATCAATGCGGCTGGACGGCAGCACCGATCCAGGTGGCCGTGCCCCTGGTCAGCCGAGCCCGTGTCGCAGGGCCCAGACAGCCGCCTGAGTGCGATCGTTCACCGACAGCTTTCGCAACAGGTTCTGCACATGTTCCTTCACCGTTTCCACGCTGATCTCGAGCGCGTCGGCGATCTCCTGATTCGAGAGCCCCATCGTGATCAGCCGGAGCACCTGTGTCTCCCGCGGCGTGAGGGAAACGCCAAGATCATCAGGCGCGTCGCGGCGAGCCATCTGGCCGGCCATCCTCCGGAGCTGGCCCGCCCGCGTGGGCGGTTCACCCGCCGCCGCGCCCTGCACCGCCGTCAAGACCTCGTTGCGATCGGCCGTCTTGAGCAGGTAATCGTGGGCCCCGGCGGCGATCGCCCGGGCGATGTAGGTGGGGTTGTCGAAGGCGGAGAACATCACCACCCGCGATTGCGGCGCCGCTGCCCGGATGCTGCGGATCGCATCGAGGCCGTCGGATTCGCCGAATCGCACGTCGAGCAGCACGACATCCGGCTTGAGCTTCTTCGCCTGCTTGACGGTCTCTTCGAGCGAGGTGGTCTCTCCGCAGATCCGCACGTCGGACCCCTCGAACAGGCTCGCAAGGCCTTTTCGAACGACGTCGTGGTCGTCGGCGATGAGGACGGCAGGGGATCCCATTGGGAGGAATCGTGGCTCCTGGCGGGGGGAGTTGTCAACGGCTTGGGGGTGAAAACGTGGAAAATCTGACGATCCTCGCGGCCGCGAGCGGCGTGGTGGCGGTGGCCAAGCCCGCCGGATTGCCGACCCAGGCTGTGCGGGGAATCCCCTCGGTCGAGGCCTGGGCCCGGGCGGAGCTGGTGCAGCCGCCCGGAGCGGGATACCTGGGCGTGCCGCATCGGCTCGACCGGGCCGTGTCGGGGGTCTTGCTGCTTGCCACCACGCCCCGTGCCGCCCGCAAGCTCTCCCGGCAGTTCGAACGCCGGCAGGTGCGGAAGACCTATCTCGCCGTCGTCGCCAACCCGCCCGGGCCCGCCCCAGGCGTGCCCGAGTCGGCTGCCGAGTGGCGGGATCTGGTGGCCAAGCTCCCGGACGAGCCACGGGCCGCGATCGTGGCCGAGGGCAGCGGCGGCCGGGAGGCCGTCACGCTCGCGCGGCTGCGAGCGCGGATCGAGCTCGCTGGAGCCGCGCGGCTTGTGCTCGAACTCCAGCCGCTCACCGGACGAATGCATCAGCTGCGACTGCAGGCGGCTGTCCGGGGCATGCCGGTGGTCGGCGATTGCCTCTACGGCGGTCCCGCACTCGCCGGCAACGCTGCCGCCGACGGCGACTCGCGGGAGGCTCCGATCCTGCTCCATGCCTGGTCGATCGCCTATGCCGACCCCGACACCGGAGCGGCGGTCGAGGTCATCGCCCCCCTGCCTCCACACTGGCCTGCCGTCATCTGATCGTCGAGGCGTGATCGAGCCACTGCTGGATCCACGGCGATGTCCAAGGATTCCAGGTGGGGAAGGCGACCGAGACCACCGACAGGCCGAGCAGCACGAGCCCGACCGCCCGCCCGCTGCGACTCCGGCCGAGCAGATCGGCGGCCGGAACAGCCGCGGCGGCCCAGAGCGGTGCGAGCCAGAAGGCCCAGCGGAAGCCGGCCGTCATGCCTCCGTAATTGCGATCGGGCTGCGGCCGGCCGAGGTAGAAGGCGACCACCACGAGCGACACCATGGCGATGGCGATGGCGAGCTTCGCCTCAGCGCCGGCCTGCCGTCGCCGGGCCGCGAGCAGCGAGATCCCGGGGATCACGAGCAGCCAGGCGGGGGTGAGCGAGAGGATGCCGTGGTGACCGACCAACGCATGCCACGCGTACCGCAGGGGCGATGGCTCGCCGCGGTCGATGCCCTGCGGCGATCGCCAGTAGCTCGTCAGCAGCCGGCCGTTGGGTAGCACCACCGAGTAGTCGTACCAGTTGGCGGGGTTCCAGGAGCCCACCACCTGCCCGGCGCGGGCCGAGGCTGGGTCGGTCGCCTCGCTGCCCGCCGCTGAGGGCCTTTCCTCGGTCGCCCGAAAGGCATAGGCGGGCGCGAGCGTGCCGTGGGCGAGCCAGTTCGTCCCGACCGCGGCCGCGGCGACAACCGCCGCGCCTGCCCCGCCAGCGACCAGCGTGCGGCGAAGGTCGACGCGGGCCAGGAGCGCCGCGACCGCCGCCAGCCAGGCGAGCGCCGGAAGTTCGAAGGCGGCAGCCAGGGCTGCCGTGACCCCGGCGGCCGCGAAGGTCGTCGCGGCGCGGGCTCCCTGGCAGGTGATCCGGTAACACAGCCAGGCCGAGGCCGCGGTCGCCGCTGCCGCCGGGAGATGGTTGGTGAGCACCACGGCGAAGGTCGACAGGAGCGTGCCGAAGGCGAGCAGGGCCGCGGCCCAGAGCCGGCCCCAGTCGGAGCCCCCCACCGCCTCCACCAGCCGCAGCGAAAACCCCAGAAAGATTGCGAAGGGTAGCAGGCTCACCACCACCAGCAGCAGCCGGCCGAGTTCGAAGGGATGGTCCCCGAGCGTCCAGCCGGTCGCCTTCGTCAGGAGCCAGTACGGGCCGGCCGCCAGCACGGCCAGGAGCGGCGGCTTGCTCGAGTAAAGATGGAGCACGCCGTCGCGATCGGGATGGACGACGGTGTCGATCGTGCCCCACTCGGGCTCGACCACGACCTCCTCGATCGCGAAGCTGCCCCGCTCCACGAGCGAGCGCACGGTGGCCCACCGGCTCCGGTCGTTCGCCGAGAGGAAGGGCCGCATCAGCCGCCGCTTCTCCACAAAGCTGCTGCGGGCCTGCTCGGGATCGGCCGTCGGATCGGCGGCCAGCACCCGCTCGACATGCTCGGCGGCCAGTCGCTTCTCGAGCGCCAGCCGGTCGACGCTCGAGACCGAGCCGATCCGGCCGAGCAGCCCGCCGATCGCCACGGCCGCGAGGATCCAGTACACGCTCCGCCTGAGGCCGCCCCGGGATTCCCGGCAGCGATCGGGCTCGTCGGCGAGGCGACCGGCGATTCGGCCGAGATCGGCGAGGCCGCGGAAGAAGCGGGCCGCTCCATACTTCGAGCGACCCCGAAGCCGGGGGCGATGGTGAACCGGCCGCTCGATCACCCGCCGGCCCGTCCCGGCCACGAGCGTGGGGATGAAGCGGTGCATGTCGTGGTCGAGCACGAGGCTGCGGGCCGTGTCGCCGTCGAGCAGCTTGAGGCCGCAGTTGTGATCGTGGAGCGTGAGGCCGGTCACCCAGCCCACGAGCCGGTTGAAGACCGCCGACGGCAGGGTCTTGTGCCAGGGATCGAGCCGCGGTGTCTTCCAGCCGTTGACCAGCGCGATTCCGCCCGGCCCCGGCGACAAGAGCGGGAGCATCTGCGGGATTTCGGCCGGGTCGTCTTGGCCGTCGCCGTCGAGCATCGCCACCGCCCGGCCGCGGCTCCGGGCGAAGCCGGTCATCAGGGCCGCCGACTTGCCCCGGCCGCGGTCGTGTCGGATGCCCTGGATCCGGCCGTCAGCGGCGGCCGCCGCCGCGACCTCGGCCCACGAGCCGTCGGTCGACCCGTCGTCGACGACGATGACTTCCCAGGCGAGGCCGGCCGCGTCGAGCCGATCGCGGATCTCGTCGAGCAGTCGCCCGATGTTCCCCTCCTCGTCGCGAACCGGAATGACAAGGGAGAGGTCGGGAATGCTCATGGGCCGCGGGGCGTCGGGAATCGGCAGCGAAGAATCCTGGCAGGATACCCCGCCGGGCCGCACGCCCGCCATGCCGGGTTTGAGCGAGTCACACTGTACACTCGCGGCATGGACCGAATCCCCCGCGGCGAGCAGAGCCTTCCCCGTCTGGCGCGGCTGGTATCGTTTGCGGTGCTCGTCGGGCTCGTGGTGCTGTTCGGCCTCTTGTCGCTGCGGGTGATGGCCTCGTTTCTGCTGCCGCTGCTTCTGGCGGCGATGCTCGTCGTCGTGTTCGGCCCGCTTCATCGCAGCATCCGCGGGCGGCTGGGCGGGCCCGACTGGCTGGCCGCCGGTCTCACCACGCTGCTCGTGCTCGTGATCGTGTTTGCGCCGCTGGGCATCCTCGTGGCCAGGGCCGGTGCCGATGCAGTGGCGGTGCTCCGTCGGCCCGATGGCGTGAGGCTCGACCCGGATGTTCTCGATCGGCTTGTGCAGGTCGTCAACGACGCCACCGGCCTCCACCTCACGGCCGACGGCGTGAACGCCGAACTGCGGACGCTCGCCGAGGCCTGGCTCGGCCCGATCGCGGCCCGGGCCCCGGCGGTGATCGGCAAGATGCTGATCGGCCTGATCGTGACCGTGATCGGCTTCTTCTACTTCCTGGCCGATGGCCCGCGGATGCTCGCAGCCGTCACCCGGCTGATCCCGCTCGACGTCCGCTACCAGTGGCAGCTGCTCGAGGAGTTCACCGAGGTCAGCCGGGCCGTGGTCACCGCCACATTGTTGGCCGCGATCGTGCAGGCGATTCTCGGGGGCATCGGCTACGCCGTGGTCGGGCTCGACAACGTCTTCCTGCTGACGCTCCTCACCTTCTTCATGGCGATGGTGCCGATCGTGGGCGCCGCGGCGGTCTGGGGGGTGGCGAGCCTCTATCTGCTGTTCTTCGAACAGAACACCTGGGCGGCCGGCGGCCTGGCCACCTGGGGGCTGCTCGTCGTCTCCTCGATCGACAACGTCATCAAGCCACTCGTGCTCCACGGGCAGTCGAAGCTCCATCCGCTCCTGGCCCTGCTGAGCGTGCTGGGGGGCGTGGCGGCCCTTGGCCCGATCGGAATCCTCGTGGGCCCGATCGCGGTCGCCTTTCTCCAGGCGGCGCTCACGATGCTGGCCGCCGAACTCGACAGCCTGGAGGGCCCGAAACCCTCGGCCTCGGGCGAAACCGCGGCGGATCACCCGCCGCCCGCCGCGCCCGGAGTTGCATGAGGGGCGGCCCGGAGGTTGAAATCTGAGCCTGGAGGCCGCGGGCCGCGACGGGTGTCGGCCGGCGGGGCCTCCAGATTCTGTGCGAGGTTGTGTGATGATCGTGGAATGCCTGCTCTCGTTGGCCGCCGTGCTCCTGACCGGAATCGAGGCGGCCTATGTGCCGGTCGATGAGGGCGGAGGCGAGTATCTCGTGCGGGTCGAGCCCGATCTCGTGCAGCCCGGCAGCCCCTACCATTTCACGAGCGACGTGCCGGCCGATTCGCGGGACGTCCGCCGGGTGCGGATCTACGTCGCCGACGCCTGGCCGCCAGCCGTGGAGCGGTCGGTGATCGAAGCGGCCAAGCGGCCGCGGCGGGTGGCTCCGGTGGCGGTGGCCTCGGCGCGGCCGGCCGAGCCCGCGATCTTCGCCGATAGCCCGGTGGGCCAGCGGGTGGCCGAGGTCGCCGCCGACCGCCCCTGGGGCTGGCTGATCGGCAGCCTGATCGCGCTGTTCCTGTCGCTCGGTGCCAACGCCTACCTCGGCATGCTCCTGGGCAGCATGCGGCAGCGGTATCTCCGCGACGTGCAGCAGGTGCTCGTGCGGGCCTGAGACCGGGGGCGAACCGTCAGAGCCGATGCCGGCGGGGCCGGGCGGCATGCCGCCGCGGCTGTTTCGAAAGCGGAACTGCGGGGCGACGGGGCACCGTCGGCCGCTGACTCGCATCGGGCCCGAAGAAGTAGGCCTCCGCCGGCCAGAGATCGGAGGCAGGTGGCGGTTCGGTCGCCTTCCGAGGCGGCGGGCTGGCGGGCGGCTCCGGCTCGACGATCACCGGCTCGGGCTTCACGGCGACCGGCTTCGCCTTCGGCCGGGGGCCCCAAACGGTGTCGGGATCGCTGAGCGAGCGGACGCACGCTCCGGCTTCGTGAAACATCGTCGCCACATGCGCATGGCAGGTGAGCACGAGCATCTGCCGGTCGCCTCCCTGTTCGGCGAGAAACTCGACCAGCACCCGCGCCGCCGAGCGGGCCCGCGCATCGTCGAAGTTGACGAGCGCGTCATCCATCACCAGCGGCAGGGTGACGTCGTGGCGGCCGAGATCGCGGACCAGCGCCAGCCGCAGCGCGAGGAACACCTGTTCGCGGGTGCCGCGACTGAGCCTGACGGGATTCCAGACCGAGCCGTCCCGCTCGTGCACGTCGAGCCGGGCCTCGTCGACCGCGGTGGTGATCGAGTGGTAGCGACCGTCGGTGAGCCGGGCGAGCCACCGCGAGGCTTCCCTGAGCACCGGCGGCTGGTGGTCGCGGGCCACGGCGGCCCTGGTCTCCTCGAGGAGGGCGTGGGCCCGCTCGAGCACCCGGCGCCGGGCCTGGTGGCCGGTAATCTCGACCTCGACTGCCGCCAATTCCGCCTGAAGGGGCTCGGTGGAATGATCGGCGGCTGCGGCGGCCACGCGGGTCGCTGCGGCATCCCTGCGGCTGCGGGCCTCGGCCAGGCTCGCCCGGTGCCGGGCCGTCACCGCGGCGGCCTCGGCCAGCCGGCCGGCCAGGGGCACCGCCGGAGCGTCAGCCAGCCACTGATCGACCTCCGGCGGCTCCGTCGTACGGCGCCGCGCGTCGAGCCAAGCAAGTTCGGCCGCCTCGGCCTCGGTCTTGGTCGTCTCATATTCCGGGCGGCGATCGACCTTGGCGAGGAAGTCGTCGGCCGTGGTCACGCCCCAGCGGGCATAGAACTCGCCGACGGCCCGCTCCATCACCTTCACCTGCCGCGCCGCGGCCCGATGCCGCCGACGGGCCGATTCGAGCCGGCGGGTGAGCGACTGCCGCCGCCGCACGACCGCCCGATCGGCGTCGAGCCGTTCACGGAGCAGCCGGAGGTGATCGAGCGGCGTCGTTTCCGGCACGAGTTCGCACTCCACCAGCACTTCGTCGATCCGCCGGCCGGCTGCAGCCAGCTCCTCCCGCTTGTGCCGGGCCTCCTCCGAGAGTCGGCGGCGATCGTCGTCGAGCGTGAGCAGCGTGTGGCGGTGCGCGGCGATCTGCCGCACTTCCCGCGGCGAGAGGTTGGGGGGGAGGCCGCGGTGCTCGAGCGCCTTCCGCCAGCGGCTGCGGGCAGAGGCCCGGTCGTCGGTGGCCCGGGCCAGCTGCTGTTCGGCCTCGGTGACACGGGCGGTGAGCAGGTGGATCGAACCCTCGCGGGAGGCCAGCTCCTCCAGCCGGTCGAGTTCGGCCTGGGCCGCCGCCAGCCGCCGGTCGAGGCCCGCCCCGGCGTCGATCCCAAGCCGAACGTCGAGCGCGGTGATCTCCGCGGCAAGTTCGTCCCGTCGAGCCCGGGCCGCATCACACTGCCGCCGGGCCGCCTCCAGGCTGGCGGAGGCGTTGCGGTCGAGCGACCAGGTGGTCACCGAGGCCACGCCGGCGCCCGCCAGCCCCAGCGCCGCCATTGCGTAGGCCATCGCGCCGGTCACCTCCCGCGGCAGAAGCGACCCCGAGAGCAGCATGCCCGTGCCGATCACGAACAGGGCTCCCAGGCCGACGAGCCAAGGGATCGGAATCAGCTGGGCTTCCATGTGCTCGGCCATGTCCTGCTCGAGCCGCACGACCGTGCGGTCGGCATCGGCGAGCTGCTCGCCGGCGGTGCCCCGCTTGCGAAGCAGGGCCGACCGCTCGGCCGCCTGGGTGATGGCGTCGTGAATCGTGGCGGCCCCGAGGCTACGGCCTGAGGAGTCGATCGATCCGCGGGCGTCGGCGAGCGCCCGCTTGGCGGCCGCCACTTCCTTGACGGCGGCGGTCCGCGCCCGGCTGGCCCGGCTCCAGTCGCGGGCCCGGCTGCGGAGCGGACCGAACGAGAGCGCGAAGCCCTCCGGCAGAAGCACGTCGGGAAGCGTGTCGAGCTCGGTGTCGGCCGGCAGCGTCACAGGCACGAGCCGCGAGAGGCCGGCGATTCCCACCTGCTCGCCAAAGCGGCGGGCGGCGAGTCGGGCATGGCTCTCGGCCCGGGCGACGTCGGCGGCGAGCCGTTCGAGCCGCGGCTCCTCCTCGGCGAGGGTCATCACGGTCGCCCGCTTCGACCACACGACCGACTCTGGCGGCAGGTCGCGGAGCTGCCGGGCGAGACGGACGCGAGTCTTCTTGCGGCCGCGGGCCAGCCGTTCCGCCCGCCGGAGCCTGCGGGCGGCGTACCGCCAGGCATCGCGGTCGGCGTGCACGAGCGGCGCCGCCTCGAGCGCGGCCAGCCGCGCGGCGGTGCTTCGCCAGGCGAGATAGATCGGCTCCACCGCGATCACGTCGCGGACCACGGCCTCGGCCCGCTCGGCCCGTTCGATCCGCCCGGCCAGGGCGGCGAGTTCGGCATCGAGGTGGGCCAGTTCGGTCCAGAGCGAGCCGGTCACCACCGCGGGGCTGCCCGCCGCGGCCAGCTGTTCGAGGAGTTCGCCCCGCCGGGCCTTGAGAGCGGTGAGCGGCGACACCTCCGGATCGACCGAGTCGAGCCGGTCGATCGCCCCGCGGATGCGGCCGAGCACACGGGTCACCTGGGAGCGATCGAGGCCACTGGCCAGCTCGTAGAGGCGGCTGCCGCAGCCCTCGGGCTCGAGCGTGCGGAGTTCGTGAAGCTCGTCGAGTCCAAAGGCCATCACGCTCGTGAAGGTGGTCTCGTCGATCTCGCCGACGAGATCCTGGAGGTAGTAGCGATGCTGCGGCCCATCATCGGCTCCGCCCGAACGGGTCGCGAGGGCGGTGATCTCGATCAGGTCGCCGTGGTCACCCCCGAGGCCCACGATCCCGTCGGCGTAGGCCTCCTGCGAGAGGTCCGCGAGGTGGGGGCCTTCATGACGCCGCTCGATCGAGATCGCGGTGCGTTCGGGCGGAATCCGCACGAGCAGCCGGCCGGCGCAGGGCCTGCGGGGATCGAGCACACCGCGGCGAAACTGCCCTTCGAAGCCGAAGAAGACCGCCCGCACGAACTCGAGCAGCGTGGTCTTGCCTGTTTCGTTCGTCCCATGGAGCACCTGCACCCCGGGGCCGAGCCGATCGACCACCACCCGGTCGAGGCCGCCGAAGCGTTCCACGTCGATGCGTTCGATGTACATGCCGTTCCTCGTCTCCGAGACAGTCGTGGGGCGGAAGGGTGCGGCGGCCTCTAGGCCGACTCGATCAATTCGAGCGCCACCCAGCCGGCGGCGCGGGCGGCGGCCGGGGAGAGCGGGCTGGCAGGAGTCTGTTCGATCACCTGCACGATGTCGGCCAGGGCCGAGGTGAAGGAGGTCGTGGCTCCGGGCCGGCCCCCGGAGCGGGCGTGGCCCAATGGGGCGAGCGACTCGTGCGGATCGGCCACGAGTTCGGTGCACCAGGCCCGGAACGACTTGGGGTCGAACAGGTTTCGCAGGCGGGCGAGCACGTCGTCGGCCAGTTCGCCGATCTCCACCCGCCGGCTCACGCTCGTGCCGCATTCCACGATGCAGTGCACCAACTCGAGCGGCGCCTGTTCGCCCGGCGCCACCTGTTCGATCGCGGTCCAGAGCGCGGTGGCGAGTTCCTCGGCCGCACCCGGGGGCGATTCGATGCGGACGGTCCGCCAGCCGACCTGCTGGGTGGGAATGTCCCGCCAGCTCGACCGCCAGTCGGGGTGCCAGGTCGTCTCCTCCGGTAGCTGGCCGCGGTCGATGAGGGTGAGCGTGCAGCAGGAACCGTAGCCCCGCTCCGCCGCCGACCGCGGCTGGAGCGGAGGCAGGTGATGGATGCCCGGCGGCAGCGCCGCGGGCCGCCGCGACGCCCAGATCCAGAACGATCCCGGCTGCGTCCAGGCGGGGGAACCGGCGGCCGCGGCCACGAAATCCGCAGCCGCGTCTCGCTCGCTGTGCCAGGCGTCGTCGGTGGCGGAAAACACGGTAGTCGTGTCGTGGCCGATCACGATCCGGCGGCGGGGCCGGGCCGAGTCGTCCGCGGCCAGCGGAGCCGGCAGCGACGCGAGGGGACCGGCGGCGACGAGTTCGACGGTGATGCCATGCACGTCGAGATCGAGCGCCGCCTCGGGCGTGACGAAACAGAGCCCCTGCGGCTCGCCGAGCATCCGCGACACGTCCCGGCAGGTGTCGGCGTCGGGGGCGAGATAGACGGTGCGACAGCCGGCTGCCGCAAGCTCGAGCACGGCCGTCCGCACGGCCGCTGCCTGGGCGGGGCTGCCGCGGTGCGGGTCGAGCCACCGCCCGCAGACGACGAGAATCGAGGCCTGCCCACGGTGGGCCACAGCGACGGCCTCGGCAAAGGCGGTGGCGGCGGCCCGGCCGACGATCTCCGCTACGGCCGGATGGGCCCGCGGCGGCACGGCGAGCGGGCGATCGATCGCAGGATCGAAGGCAAACACGAGATCAGCCACGACAAACACCCTCCGTGGTGCGGTTCCCGCCGTCAACCGGGGAAAGATGGGCATACTGTACCGCTAGGCTCCTCGGCCGTGCCATGCCAAAAACCAGGGCCGAGGCTCCCGCGGGACGCCTGTGAGCGGGAGCGTTTCCGCGGCCGGTTCAGGTCGTCAGCGGCGGTGGGCTGACCGCGAGATCGGCCATGATCACGGCCGCCTGCTCGGCTGCATCGACGGTGGCGATCGCGGCCCGCACCCGGCTGCGGAGGAGCACGCCCTTTTCGAGCGGAGCGGCAAAGAGCTGGCAGGCGATCCGAAGCCGGTCACCCGCGCTGCTGACGTCGATGTGCGGCGGCTCGTCGGGATGGACGGCGAGGATCACCGTGTCGGCCGCCCGTGCGACGAGCAGGCATTCAGCCCCCTGAGGGCAGGCAGCCCCTGGCTCGAGCAGCGTCCAGGCGACCCCCGCCCGGGTCCGCCTGCCCCACGAGACGCGTCCGCCGGCAAGTTCGCAGACCACCGCCATCCGCGGGTCGCTTTCGAGCACCGCGGTGGCGGCTGACACGACCACCTCCCAGGTGACGGGCGGCCCGGCAAGCCGCCGCCACATCGCGGTGGCCCGGAGCTTGCGTTGATCCTCGAGGTCGTACACCGCGATGAGATCGTCGGCCCGGCACCACGTCTCACTCGGGGCGAGCAGGCCCTCGGCCGCCAGTTCGAGGCCGAGGACGCGATCTCCCGTCGGCTGGAGCAGGAGGCCCGCTGCCGGGTCGGCCAGATCGATCGTGGCGTCGGCCCGGCGGGCCACCGAGCCGGAGAGCTTCCACGTGGGCGGGGCAGAGGTCGGCTTCATGTCACGACACCGCGAGGATCGTCCGGATCTCCGATGGTTCCCATCAGAGCCGGCGACAGCGTACGATACTCGATTTGCCCCAGCCACTCCCGCCGTCGGGGCTCGAGACCGGCCTGCGGTTCACAGCCGATCCATCCGCCTGCGACGCATCGCTGACCAGACCGCCGCTGCTCTCGGGAATTCCTGCTTCGCCCGTCTGGCTCAGCCCGGGTTCCTCTGCGGCACGGGTAGGCACCTCAACCCCCACAAGCGTCTTTCCGAGGAACGAACGGTTTATGAGTCTTCCCGCCCATGTGTCACAGCCGGATGCCGTCGTGGTCTGCGAGCGGGCGGCCCGCGCCGGAGGCGACGTGTTGCTCGACTGGCTCGGTCGCTTCAGCCCACAGAAGAAGGGCCCGCGGGATCTGGTGACGGAGGCCGACTTCGCCTCGCAACGGGAGATTCGTCGCGTCGTCAGCGAGGCCTTTCCTGAACACGGCTTCGTCGGCGAGGAGGCCGAGGGGGGCGTGCGTCAGCCTCCGCCCGGCGCCGCAGGGCATGCCGGGGCCGGGCTGCGGTGGATCGTCGATCCGCTCGACGGCACGACGAACTATGTCCATGGCTTTCCGGCCTGGTGCGTGTCGGTGGCGCTGGCCGACGGCGACGACATCGTGGCCGCGACGATCCATGATCCGCTGCGGAACGAATGCTTCACGGCCGGCCGGGGCCGCGGCGGGTTTCTCAACGGCGAGCCGATCCGGGTGCCGCCGGTCACCGACCTGTCCGAGGCGCTTGCCGCGCTGAGCTTTCCGCCGCATGTCGAGGCCGACTCGCCGGCGGTGGCCGATTTTCTCGCGGTCATCCCCCGCGTGCATTCCGTTCGGCGGACGGGCTCGACGGCCCTCAACCTCGCCTGGCTCGCCTGCGGCCGGCTGCATGTGTTCTGGGCCCGCCGGATCGCCTGCTGGGACGCAGCCGCCGGGTTCCTGATCGCCCGCGAGGCGGGGGCCACCCTGCGGAGCTTTGCGACGGCGGAGGAGCCGGTGCCGCTCGAGGATCCGGCCTTTCTCGTCACGAGCACCCCGGACCTGTTTGCCGCCGTCCACCCGCTCTTGAACCGATGACCCGCGCCTGCCGGTGGCGGCGGTGGGGATTCCTCCGGTTGAAACGGCCCTGCCGGCCGGGCGAGCTGCGGCTTCTGGAGGCTCTGGGCAGGATCTCGGGGTAGGCTTGAAGACGTCCAGCCCGCCCCTGCCCAGATTCATGGACCGCCTCATTCTCTGCCGTGTCGCGCTCGTCTGCTGGGCCATGCTCGCAGCGGTTCAGCCGCAGGCCCGACAGCCCGAACCGGCAGCCGGCGGCACTGCCGCCGCATCCGCAGTGCGGGAGACGCTGCCTGAACTCTATTATTTAGAAGACGACAGCGGCCGGCTCGTGCCGGTGCCAGGATTTCGCTACCGCGACTTCATGGAGCTGTTTCGGCTGCGGGAAGGCCTCGCTGGCGCGGCCCAGCCGCCGGCCCTGGTCGTCGAACGGGTTCGTTACCGGATCGATGCCCGGGGCGAATCGCGATCGGATCGGGCTTGGGCGGCCGCGGTCGAGT
>JBJOHE010000391.1:0-2774 GCA_046047895.1 Planctomycetota bacterium
GACAAGAAGAGCGGGCAGAAGAGCCTGTTCGATGCCTTCGACGAGGAGCCCGCGGCGGTGGAGGCCGCGCCAGCCGGGCTGCCGGACGTGCCGCCGCTCTCGGATCTCGAGATGCGGTCCGGCGAGAAGGAGGTCCTCGGGTATTACGTCCACAGCCATCCGCTGGCGGAGTTTCAGCCGCTCTTGGAGGCGATCTGCACCCATGGCACTGCGACGCTCGGCAACGTTCCGGCCAAGGGCGACGTGGTGATCGGCGGGCTCGTGGCGGCGCTCAAGCTTTCCAACACGAAGCAGCCCCGGCCGGGCTCCACGCACACCCGCTACGGGATGTTCGATCTCGAAGACATGGACGGCCTGGTGCGGAGCATCTGCTGGCCGGAAGACTTCGCCCGGCTGGGCGACTTTATTCAGCCCGACGCCGTGATCCTCGTGGCCGGTTCGATCGACCGTCGGGCGGGCAGCGAGGAGACAAACCTGATTGTCAACGAGGCTCTGCCCGTGGCCGACGCCTGGTCACTGCCGGTGAAGAGCGTGACGGTGAAGGTGACCGAGGGCGAGCACGACACATCCACGCTCGATCGGCTTGCCGCACTCGTGGCGGCTCATCCCGGGAAGGCCCCGCTCCGGCTCGTGATCGACACCGTCGAGGGGATGCGGGTGATGATGGAAGCCGATCGACATTCCGTCGCCTGGTCGCCGACGCTTCAGGCGGGACTGGTGGAACTGCTCGGCCCGGGCAGCGTCCGAGCGGCCGTCAGCTTCGGCGGCCGGCGGAAGGAAGCTCCGGCCCGCGGCGGTTATCGGGGCTCCGGGGCCAATCGCCCCGTCGGGGTCTGAAAGACTGGCCAGGCCCGAGTGCCGACCGACCCGTGGGGGCAGGAAGGACCACCCAGGCCCGAGTGCCGACCGACCCGTGAGAGCTTGAACGACCACCCAGGCCCGGGTCTCGACCGACCCGTGGGGGCTTGAAGGACCATCCAGGCCCGTGTACCGCTCGACCCGTGGGGGCAGGCTTGTAGCCTGCCCGAATGCGGCTGGCTTGGGACCGGGCAGCACTTGGGGTGGGGGCCGGATTCCGCAGGCTGCAAGCCTGCGGCCACTGGTCAACTCGCCAAATGCCTCAGGGGCGCAGCAGGGTCTCTCGAGATCGGTGTGGCAGCAAACGCGAGCCTTGGTCTCGACCGACCCGTGGGAGCTTGAACGACCACCCAGGCCCGAGTACCGCCCGACCCGTGGGAGCTTGAAGGACCACCCAGGCCCGGGTCTCGACCGACCCGTGGGAGCTTGAACGACCACCCAGGCCCGGGTATGGACCGACCCGTGGGGGCTTGAAGGACCACCCAGGCCCGGGTACCGCCCGACCCGTGGGGGCAGGCTTGCAGCCTGCCCGAATGCTGCTGTCGGGTCAGTCCCAATACCAAACGTCGGCGGGGAGATCCTGGGCGGCCGCGTGGGCGGCGTGCACCGTGCCCTTCTCGTCCATCAGGAGATTCTGGGGATCGACCGCAAGCCGGGGGTGCATGGTCACACCGCCGCCGATCGGCGTCAGCAGCCGGTTGCCCTTCCAGATGGCGTTGATCGCCGTTTCCACCTCGGCCGGGGGCGGGAGGGTCTCGATGGCGTAGACCTGCTCGTCGCGTAGCGTGGCGGCTTCCCAGCCGGCCTTGCCATAGGCGTCGTGTTCCTGCATGTAGGCGGCCACCACGGCCAGGTCGATGAGCGTGCGGAGCTGGGCGTAGACGGGATTGCGGGCGGCGATCTTCGGGTAGAGCTTCGTGAAGGCCTCGGTGAATGTCTTGCTCGCCTTGTCGGCCCGGTTGGCCGAGAGCCGCGAGCCGTTGGGCATCACCACCTCGTCGGCCCCGCAGAGTTTCACACCCTGGCCCACGAGCTGGATGGCGAGGTCGTCTTCAGAAATCCGCACGCATTCGTAGTCGGGCACGAAGTACCACCGTTGGAGGGCGTTGGCGGCCACGGCCCCGGCGCTGGCCAGCTCTACCCAGGTCTTGAGGGGCACGGGTGGCTGCTCGAGGCCGATGCCGATCAGCTTCATCCGGTAGTCGGCCTCGACCATCACCTGGGCGAAGTGGCTGGCCGGCGACACGCCCTGCACGCTCACCGTCTGCGTGCCCAGGGCCTCCCGCATCCCGCCCACGATCTCGTCCACGCCAGCCTTGGGGTTCACGCGGCCGGTCTGGCGGAGAAACTGCTGCATCGCGGCGAGCCCCTCGGGCTTGGGATCGATCGAGCAGCCCACGAGCCGGTCCTGCGGCTGGCCCGGGGCGAAGCAGCGGACCGCGGTGGCGAAGTCGGCGAGGAGCACGGTGGGAGCGCCAGACTCGATGCCCCGCACGCGGCCGGCCGCGTCGGTGAACCAGGGCTCAGCGGGGCCGGCCAGCACGATCTCGCCAGGCGTGTCGCCTTCGCCGGGATAGACGAACACGTATTCGACGCGGGTGAGCCCTGCCATTTTTTCGAGTTCGTCGGGCACGCCCCGGCCGTCGGCGATCGCCTCGGCGAGCCGGGCTTCGAGCCGCGAGAGGGCCACCTTTCGCAGTGGGGCCGCCTTCTGGAGATCGGCGGGGAGGGAGTTGACGGCAGCGTCCCGCCGGGCCTTCGACATGCCAGCGTCGGGCTGGGCCATCACGCGGAGCACGCCGGCTGCGTCAACGACCACACCGGCAGCCACGTTACTGCCGCCGCCGACGCCGCCACCCTGGACGTTGTTGGTGATGCCGCCGCCTTGTTGGCCGCCAAGGCCGCCTTGGTTGCCG
>JBJOHE010000392.1:0-15585 GCA_046047895.1 Planctomycetota bacterium
ACGAATTCCTCGCGTCGGGAACGCCCGACGATCGGCAGGCGATCGCGGCCTACACGCAGAAGGGCACCCTCCTGATCGAACGTGGCCGGGCCAAGGCCGAGCAGGCTCGCCGGCCGGGCGGGGATGCCGGGTCGCTGCGGGCCGAAGCCGGCAGGTTCTTCGCCGCGGGAATCGCCGCCCTCAAGGGCACCGTCAAGCCCGATGAACCCGTCACGAAGGTGACAAACGCCGAAGACGCGGTGATCAAGGTTCTGCGCGAGGTCAACACCGAGATCGACGCCCTCAAGGGAGACGCCGCCGCCCCCGTCCCGCCCGAAGCCGGCAAGGCCGCCGCGGCAAAGCCCAAGCCCAAACGGCTCACCAGCCGCGAACGGCTCCAGCAGAAGCGGCGGCTCGAGGCCCTGGCCGCTGATCGCGAGTCGCTGCAGGCCAAGCTGCTCCAGACCAGGCTGCTGGTGGCCGACGCGGTCTTCAAGCAGGCCGAAGCGTTTGAGCCCGGCTCGAAGGAATGGTCGAAGACGCTCGAAGAATCGACCGCGCTCTACAAGGCGCTGGCCGACAAGTATCCCACGATGGGCGGCGGCCTGCTGGCCCGCTGCTATCAAGGCCGAAACGACGCGCTCCTCGGCCGGCATGCGCAGGCGATCGACGAACTCGCTCCGCTGACCGTCCTCGACACCGATTCGGCGTTTGCCGTGGCGCTCCGGGCGAAGGCGGTCAACATCACGCTGGAATGCCTGCTCGCGGAAAAGAAGTACGAGGCCTTCCAGCCGGTGGACCGCGAGTTTGCACTCAGCGACGTGAGCCGCCTCAAGGGGGGGCGGCTCGACGCCGACTGGCTCGGGCTCAAGTACAAGGCCGCCGCGATCCTCGACGCCCAAGCCGAGGCCCTCGCCGCGAGCGATCCCCTCACCAAATCGGAGCGGACGAGGCTCCAGGCCGATGCCCGCCGGCTCGCCACCGAAGTGGCCCGGGCCAATGCCGATTTCTCGACCGAAGCCCGCAGCCTCGCCGCCAAGCTGGGCAAGGTGGTGGCGGAAGGAGAACAGACCTTCGCCGCGGCCGTCGATCTCGCCAAGCAGTCGCTTGCCTTGATGCAGACCAGCCAGGCCGAAGCCAAGTCGGCGCCGGACGCGGCCGCAGCCGAGCGGGCCCGCACGGAAGCCGCTGCGGCCCGGACGGCGGCCGTGAGTGGCCTGCGGCAGGCGCTCACGCTGGCGGGGGCGACCGACCCGTTGACTGTCGCTCCTGAACTGCCGGCGGACGTCTCGATCGATGCGGTGAACGAGGCCCGCTACCTCCTCGCCTACCTCTTATACGACGCCCGCGACTTCACCGATGCGGCCCGCATCGGGCGATTCCTGGCGGAACGCTATCCCAACGCCAAAGGCAGCCGGCAGGCCGCTCGAATCGCCCTGGCCTCCTGGCAACAGCTCGCCCAGCAGGCCGACGCCGGGGAGGCCGACGGCCCGCGAACCCAGGCCGTGGAACTCGCCGGGATCATGCTCCGCACCTGGCCTGACGAGGCGGAGACGGCCGATGCGGCTGCCGTGGCGATCACGGCCGCCACCGCCGCCCACGACGCCGGGATGATCATCAGGATTCTCGCCGACACGTCGCCCGCCGCCCCCCGCCGCGCGGAAATCCTGCTCCGCGGCGGCGCAGCCCTCTGGCGGGAAGTGCAGCTGGCCCGCCGCCGGGACGCCGCTGATCGCCCCGCCAGCGAGGAACTCGCCGGGTGGCGGGACGCCGCGACACGGGCTCTCGACGAGGGACTGGCGGTCTGCGCGAGCCTCGGGTCACTTCCTTCCGCTCCCCTCGGCACGCTGGCGGCGGCGGGGGCGATCGCCCGAGGACAGATCGCGCTCGACGAAGGTGATCCGGCCGAAGCCGTTGCCCTGCTCGACCAGCCAATCTACGGAGCCTGGACGCTCGCCGGAGGCCCGAAACCTGTGCTCGCCGCGGGCAGCCTGGCCGAATCGGCGCTCACCCTCGCGCTGCTTGCCTTCATCCAGACCGATGACTTCACCCGTGCCCAACAGGCGATGAAGCGACTCGAGGATGTGGCGGGGAAAGGCGAACAGTCATCGACCAAGCTGGCAGGTCTCTATCTTGCAATGGGTCGCGACCTGCAGGACCAGCTCGAGGCGCTCGCGGGCGAGGCCGAGCGGGGGAATCCGGCGGCCCGCGACCGGGGCCGGAAGATCCTTCAGGGCTTCACGGCGTTTCTCGACGCGGTGGCCGACCGCGACCGGAAGACGTCGTCGCAGATCTGGGTGGCGACCACCTACCTGGCCCTCGGCTCCGGCGAGGGAACCGGTGGGATCGTGCCCGCGTCCGCAGCGGAGGGCTACCTGAAGAAGGCCGCTGCCGCCTATGAAAAACTCCTCGGGAAGGCGGCCGATCCAGAGGTCGCAAAGTTCGAGTCTTCGATCCGGCTGCAGCTGGCCGATCTTGAGCGGCAGCTTGGCGACGCGGAAGCGGCTCAAACGCAGATCACCTGGCTGCTGGCCGAGCCGAGCCGGCGAAACTCGCTGGAAGTGCAGGTGCTCGCCGCTGAAGTGCTGCAGACGGCCGCCGCAGCGGCCGCAAAGGCCGGCGATGATGCCGCGGCCGACCGGCTGTTTCATGAGGCGGCGGCGGGCGACAAGGCGGCTGGCATCTGGGGCTGGGCCCAGATCGCCAACCGGCTTGAGCGACAGGGCATCAGCGGCGGTGACGAGCGGTCGGCCACGGCCCGCGACACGTTCTTCGAGGCCCGGCTCAGGCTCGCTGAATGCCTCATCGAGCGGGCCAGGCTGCCAAACGCGACTCCCGACGCCCGGCAGAAGCGGTTGAGCACCGCCGACACCGTCATCTCCATGACCCGGAAGCTCCACCCCGACCTCGGAGGCGAGGCATCCGCCAAGCGGTTCACACGGCTCCAGGAATCGATCGCCCCGCACTGAGCCTTCCTGTCCGGCGGCTGCCGCCCATGCCACATTGTCCCTCGCATCCCCCGTCGGCTGATCACGCCATGCTCTCGACGCCTCGATCCCGCCCGCTCTGGTTTGCCGCCGTGGTGGGCCTCGCCGTCTGCCTGACAAGTCCGGCGGCGAGAGCCGACCGTGTCATCCTGACAGACGGCGACGAGCTCGTCGGCTCGGTCTTCGGGCTGAGTCCTGGCGAGATCGAGGTCGAGACCAAGGATGGAAACCACACACTGAGCGTCACCGACTACCGCGAGGTCGCCTTCGACGGTGAGCCGGCCGCCCTGGAGGAGGCCCGCGGGCAGCTCGCGGCGGGCGATCCCGCGGCCGCCGCAGCGACTCTTGCCGGCGTGCCGGTGGAAGACCTCGCCGACGCAGACCGGCGGGTCCGCGATGAACATGCCTACCTCACGCTGCTGGCCGCCGCCGAAGCCGCGGCTCCGCCCCAGGCCGCCGCAGCCACGGCCGCGCTCCGCGACTTTCTCGAACAAAACCCGCGAAGCCATCACACCTACGCGGCCTGGGAGGTGATCGGCGATCTGCTCGCCCGTCAGGGGCGGCTCGACGAGGCAGCCACCGCCTATCGCGAACTCGACCGAGGCCCACCGGCCCTGAGGGTGCGGGCGGCGGCCACCCAAGGCCGCATGCTGGCGGCGGCGGGTAGGCCCGCCGATGCGCTTCGTCAGTTCGAAGCCGCAGCCGGCATCGCCGCGGATGCGTCCGACCCGGCCCTCATCCTCCAGCAGCGGGAAGCGACGCTGGGATTGGCCCGCTGCCTGGCGGAGGTCGGCAAGGCAGCCCAGGGAATCGCGACCGTTCGCGGGCTGATCGAGGCGGCAGACCCAGCCGACGACGACCTGCTCGCGTCGGCGTTTGCGGCGCTGGGCGCCTGCCAGCGGGCAGGTGGGCAATCCGAAGACGCCCTGATCTCATTCCTCACCGTCGATCTGGTCTACGACGGCGTGCCTGCCGCCCGGGCCGAGGCCCTTGCCAATCTCGTGGAACTCTGGGCGTCGTCGAACCAGCCGGAACGATCCCGGGCCGCTCGGGCCACGCTGGCCGAAACCTATCCCGACAGCCCCTGGACGAAGAAGCTCGCCCCGCCCGCCGACCGGTGATCCGTGGCGGGCCGCGGCCGATTCCGCCCGAGGTCGCCACGCAATGGGTCTTCCGGCAATCACCGGCCGGAGGGTACGATTCCGGCTCGCGTCGCGAAGCCTTCAAGCCCGCGATCTGAACGCATTCTCATTGATCCGTCGAGGAGGGCATTCGATGCAAGCAGCACCCGGACACGC
Source organism: Planctomycetota bacterium (assembly GCA_046047895.1). Lineage (GTDB taxonomy): Bacteria > Planctomycetota > Planctomycetia > Pirellulales > UBA1268 > QWPN01. The sequence continues at coordinate 4,265 of JBJOHE010000392.1, forward strand.
GATCGAGGCCCGGCGCGGCCCCGGCAGGGCTTCTCCGGCCCGGAGTCTGTTCCGGATGCTCCTGGCCGCCTGCCTCCTGGCGGGTGGCGGGATGCTCTCCATCTGCGTGGAACCGGCGACGGCCGTGGCCCAGGAAGGCGATGCCGTGGCGGGCGACGAGGCCGGCACGAACGACAGTTCCCTGCTCTTCTACATCGCCAATGCCTGCGGCTGGGTGTTCGGCCCGGTCTTCCTCCTGCTGTCGTTCATCCTCGTGGCCCTGCTTGTGATGTGTTTCCTCCAGATTCGCTCCGCCGTGCTCCTTCCGCCGGCCCTCAGCGAGCAATTCGAGAAACATCTCGAAGCGAAGGAATACCAGCCGGCCTATGAACTGGCTCGCGGCGACGACTCCTACCTCGGCCATGTGCTGGCTGCGGGCATGGGCAAGCTCCAGGCCGGCTATCCGGCCGCGCTGGCGGCGATGGAGGAGGCCCAGGGTGAGGAGCAGATGAAGCTGGAGCACAAGATCAGCTACATCTCGCTGATCGGCGCCCTGGCCCCGATGCTCGGCCTGCTCGGCACGGTGACGGGCATGGTGAGCAGCTTCAAGAAGATCGCCGACAACCCCGGGATCGCCCCCAAGCCCGACCAGCTCGCCGGCGGCATCTCGACGGCGCTGGTGACGACGCTGATCGGCCTCTGGATCGCCATCCCCGCGATCCTCTTCTTCCAGATGTTCCGCAACTGGCTCGAGGAGATCAACGCCGAGGCGAGCGACGAGACCGGCCGGCTGATGGGCCGGTTCCAGGGCGTGGCCAAGAAGTGACCGCCCGCGGGCGACGGAGCCGAGCATGGCAAGACAGCGGCGAACCGCGGCGGCGACCGACATCGACATGACGCCGATGATCGACGTGACGTTTCAGTTGATCACCTTCTTCATGTTCACCCTGAACTTCACCGAGGCCGAGCAGGACCAGCGGATCCAACTGCCCACCAGCCAGGTGGCCAAGCCGGTGGAGAATTCCGACATCGAGCCACTCACCCTCCAACTGATGAACGACGGCCGGGTGATCTACAACGGTGAGCCGGTGCCGCTCGATCTGCTCGGCGACTATCTCGAAAACGAGAAGTCGGTAATGATCGCCGCGAACAAGACCCCATCCGACGCGACCGTCGTGGTGCGGGCCGACGGCCGCTCGCAGACCGGAGACGTGCAGCAGATCATCCGCGACTGCCAGGCGAAGGGCTTCGAAAAGTTCGTGCTCCGGGCCGAATACAAGGGCCCGTGACACCCTGCGGAGGCGATTGACCGATGGCCAGGCGCGGCTCCCGACTGGTGAGCAAGATCGACATCAACATGACGCCGATGATCGACGTCGTGTTTCAGCTGCTGACATTCTTCATGCTCACGCTCAAGACGGTGATCGTGGAGGGGGATTTCAACATCAAGATGCCGCTCGGGGCCGCGGCGGGGGCCGCCGAAGAGATCCCGCTGCCGCCGCTGCAGGTGCGGATGACGGCCACCCCGGAGGGCCGGCTGGCCGGCGTGCGGCTCGGGGAGCGAACGATGGTGGGGCCGGAATTGCTGGGCGAACTGGCCGGCACCGACGCCGCGATCGAGACGGCGCTGGCCAACGCGAAGGCCGACCCGGCCGGCCTTGCCGCCGCCCGGCGGGCCAGGCAGGCGGCCATCGACTCCCTCGTGGCCACGCTTCAGGCCGGCATTCTCGACACCTTCGGCAACGACCCGGCCAAGGCCGAGGAGGCGGAGTTGGAACTCGACTGCGATCCGGGCCTCAAGTATGACTACGTCGTGAGCGCCATCACCGCCGCCTCGGGGATCCTCCAGGGCGACGAGGTAATCCCCCTGATCCAGAAGATCAAGTTTTCGCCGCCGCCAAAATGATGGCCGATCCGTCTGGTCACAGCGGCCGGATTCCGCAGGCTGCGAGCCTGCGGCCACGGGTCTAGTTGCCAAATACCCGCGCAGGAAACCGACGGGTTCGTGGCGCGAGTTTCGCAGCCCCGCCAGGAGGCTCCGGTCTGAGTCGACCCGTGGGGGCAGGCTTGTAGCCTGCCCGAATGCGGCTTGCCTCGAAGCGACGCTCCCACACAATGCCCGGATTCCGCAGGCTGCAAGCCTGTGGCCACGGGTCTATCGGCCAAAGGTCTCAGCTCACACTTCATGCGGGTGCGGGTCGGGGTCGCCGATGACCGAGAGCCGGCCTAGAGAACGAGCGCAGCCCGGAGGGCGAAGCGACGGTCTCTCGGAATGAGCGTAGCGCATGATGCCCGGAGCGAATGTCCGGCGAGCGGTCATCGGCGACCCCGACCTTCCAGTTGATGCCGCATCGAGCCCGGCGATCGTCACCGGCGGGGATGGAATCGTTCGTGGACGGCCTTGAGCCGACCGGCGTCGACGTGGGTATACCGCTGGGTCGTGGCGATGCTGGCGTGGCCGAGCATCTCCTGCACGTGCCGGAGGTCGACGCCGCCGGCGACGAGGTGGGTGGCAAAGGAATGCCGCAGCGAGTGGGGGCCGATGCCGGGCGGAATGCCCGCCGCCGCCGCGTGGTCCTGCACGATCTCCCAGATCCGCATCCGGGAGAGCCGGTTGCCGCGGGCCGAGAGCACCGCCCAGGCGGGCTGGCCCCCGGAGCGGGCGGCGAACCGGCCCCGCACCTCGTCGAACCAGCGGCCGAGGGCCTCGATGGCCCGGCGGCCAAGCGGCACCACCCGCTCCTTGTCGCCCTTTCCCTTGCAGGTGCAGAACTTCTCGCCGAGATGCACGTCGGCCAGCCGCATCCCCGAGACCTCAGAGGCCCGGCAGCCGGTGGCGTAGAGCAGTTCGAGTACGGCCCGGTCGCGGAGTCCCGTCGGGGTGCGGGCGTCGGGGGCTTCGAGCAGGCGATCCACCTGGCCGGGCGAAAGGGTGCCGGGGATCACGTCGTCGGGACGGCCGGCCGTGAGGAGTTCAGCCTGGCTCTCAGCCACCACGCCCTCCAGTTGGAGGAAGGCGTAGAAGGTGCGAAGCGTGGCCGCCTGCCGGGCGATGCTGGCGCGGGCCAGGCCGCGGCCGGCGAGCCAGGCGAGGAAATCTCCGAGGTCGCGGACGGTGAGCGTGGCGGCGGCACGACCGGCGAGCCACTCGGAAAAGTGCCGCAGGTCGCGGCGGTATGCGGCCTGGGTGTTCACCGACAGGCCGCGTTCATGCCGGATGTGGTCGAGGAACCGATCCACCAGGAGCGGCGTGGCGGTTGGCGCGGCCTCGAGCGGGCCGGCGTCGAGGATGATCCGGCGGGTTCGGGGCCGCTTTGGCGAATCGGCAGGGTCTGGCATGGTCGCTCCCAGCGGCGGTGACCGCGGTCGCAAGCCGTGCTCCCAGCCGCGGCCGGCTCAGGCGTCGTAGCCGAGGTTCGGAGCGAGCCACCTCTCGACCTCGGCGACCGGCATTCCCTTGCGGGCGGCGTAGGCCTCCACCTGCTCCCGCGTGATCCGGTCCACCGCGAAGTATCGGCTTTCGGGGTGGGCGAAATAGAGCCCGCTCACGCTCGCCGCCGGCAACATCGCGCAACTCTCCGTAAGCGTCATTCCCGCCGCCCCCTCCGCGTCGAGCAAGGCGAAGAGCGATCGCTTTTCGGTGTGGTCAGGGCAGGCCGGATAGCCCGGGGCCGGGCGGATGCCCCGATACCTCTCGTCGATCAGTTCGTCGGCCGAAAGGTTTTCGGTTCGCCCGAAGCCCCATTCCCGGCGGACCCGGGCGTGCAGCCATTCGGCGAAGGCCTCGGCCAGCCGATCCGCTACCGCCTTTGCCATGATCGACGAATAGTCGTCATGCTCGCGGTCGTAGCGGCGGCAGAGTTCCTCGCAGCCGTGGCCGGCCGTGCAGGCGAAGGCCCCGATGTAATCGGCCCGGCCGCTCTCGACGGGGGCCACGAAGTCGGCCAGGGCGTGGAACACATCCTGACCCTTCCGCTCCCACTGCTGGCGGAGCGTGTGCACCCGCCCAAGCTCGGCCGAACGGGTCTCGTCGGTGTAGAGCACGATGTCGTCGCCGAGCGAGTTGGCGGGGAAGAAGCCATACACGCCCCGGGCGGTCAGCCCGTCGGTCCGCACGATCTCATCGAGCATCGCCAGGGCGTCGCGGTGGAGCTTTCTCGCCTCCTCGCCCACCGTAGGATCCTCGAAGATCGCTGGATACTTTCCCTTGAGCTCCCATGACATGAAGAAGGGCGACCAGTCGATGAATGGGATCAGCTCGTCGAGCGGCACCCGGTCGAGGTTCCGCACGCCGAGAAACTCGGGGGTGTCGATTGGAGCGGTGGCCCACTCGGTGGTCCAGCGACGGTCACAGGCGGTGGCATAGGAGACGAGCGTGGTCTGCTGCCGGGCCTTGAAGTTTTCCACGTCGCGGGCCTGGGCGGCCCGATTGGCCTTCAGAAACTCTTCGCGGAGCGCCGGGCTGATCAGCTTCTCGACCACTCCGGCGGCCCGAGAGGCGTCGGAAACGTGGACGACGGCCCCGGAGTACTTGGGGGCGATCTTCACGGCCGTGTGCCGGGCCGATGTGGTGGCCCCGCCGATCAGGATCGGCATCGAGAGCTTCTCGTGCTCGAACTCCTGCGCCACCTGAACCATCTCCTCCAGGCTCGGCGTGATCAGGCCGGAGAGCCCGACCACGTCGGCCTCGTGCCGGATCGCCTCCTCGAGGATCTTGTTGCAGGGCACCATCACCCCGAGGTCGATCACCTCGTAGCCATTGCAGCCGAGCACCACGCCCACGATGTTCTTACCGATGTCGTGAACGTCGCCCTTGACGGTCGCCATCAGCACCTTGCCGCGGGAGGAAGCCGCGTCGCCGGCGGCCGCCTTCTCGGCTTCCATGTAGGGGAGCAGGTGGTTCACGGCCCGCTTCATCACCCGGGCGCTCTTCACCACCTGCGGCAGAAACATCTTCCCTTCGCCGAACAGGTCGCCGACGGTCTGCATGCCCCGCATCAGCGGGCCCTCGATGATCTCGAGACTCGTCGCATACTCCTGCCGGGCCGCCTCCATATCTTCTTCGACATGGTCGGCGATGCCCTTGATCAGGGCGTGGGCAACCCGCTCCTCGACAGACCCATTCCGCCAGGTCTCGGCGGCGGCGACGTCGGCCGGGTCGCGGCCCTTGACCGTCTCGGCGAATTCCACGAGCCGCTCGGTGGCGTCGGGCCGACGGTCGAAGAGCACGTCTTCGATCCGGGTCTTCAGCTCCGGCTCGATCTCCTCGTACACGGCGAGCTGGCCGGCGTTCACGATCCCCATTTCCATCCCGGCCCGGATGGCGTGGTAGAGGAAGCAGGCGTGCATCGCCTCGCGGACGGCGTCGTTGCCCCGGAACGAGAACGAGATGTTGGAGACGCCACCCGAGACCTTGACGGCCGGCATCGACTGCTTGATCAGCCTGGTGGCCTCGATGAAATTCTTGGCGTAGGCGTTGTGCTCCTCGATCCCCGTGGCCACCGTGAGGATGTTGGGGTCGAAGATGATGTCTTCGGGCGGGAAGTCGGCGACTTCCGTCAAGAGGCGGTAGGCCCGCTGGCAGATCGCCAGCCGCCGCTCGACGTCGGTGGCCTGCCCCTCCTCATCGAAGGCCATCACCACCACGGCCGCGCCGTAGCGGCGGATCGTGCGGGCCTGCCGCAGGAACGCCTCTTCCCCTTCCTTGAGGCTGATCGAATTGACGATCCCCTTGCCCTGGACGCACTTCAGCCCCGCCTCGAGCACCTCGAACCGCGAGGAGTCGATCATGATCGGGACCTTCGCCACCTCCGGCTCGCTGGAAAGGAGCGTGAGGAACTTCGTCATCACCTGCACGCCGTCGAGCATCCCCTCGTCGACGTTGATGTCGATGATGTTGGCCCCGTTCTCGACCTGCTGGCGGGCGACGCCAAGGGCCTCCTCGTATCGCTCCTCCTTGATCAGCCGGGCGAAGGCCCGCGAGCCGGTCACGTTCGTCCGCTCGCCGACGATCGTGAAGCTCGTCTCGGGCCGGATCTCATACATTTCGAGGCCCGAATACCGGCTGCGGCGGGGGGGCGGGCTCGGCCGTCGCGGCGGATACTTCGCCATCACCTCGGCGATCGCCTTGATGTGGGCTGGCGTGGTGCCGCAGCAGCCTCCCACGATGTTGAGCCAGCCGGCCTGGGCAAACTCCTCCAGCACGCTCGCCATCATCTCGGGCGTCTCGTCGAAGCCGCCGAGCGCGTTGGGCAGGCCCGCGTTGGGATAGACGCTCACCGGGATCGGGGCGATCGCGGCCAGGTCGGCCATGTGGGTGCGAAGCTTCTCCGGCCCCAGGGCACAGTTGATTCCCACGCTCAACAGGTCGAAGTGCTCGAGACTCGTCCAGCAGGCCTCGACCGTCTGGGCGGAGAGCGTCCGCCCCCCTTCGAAGACCGTGAACGACGCCATCACCGGCAGCCGCACGCCCGTGTCGGCGAACACCTGCTCGATCGCGTAGAGGCAGCTCTTGAGCACGAGCGTGTCGAAGGCCGTCTCGGCCAGGAGCACATCCACTCCTCCCTCGACGAGCGCCTCGATCTGCTCGCGGTAGGCGGCGACCATCTCGTCGAAGGTGACGTCGCGGTGGCCGGGATCGGCCACGTTGCCGGCGATCGAGAGCTGCTTGTTGGTGGGACCGATCGAGCCCGCCACGAACCGGGGGCGTGAGGGATCCTTGGCCTCGGCCGCGTCGGCCGCCTCGCGGGCCAGCCGGGCCGCGGCCAGGTTGAGCTCGCGGGTGTGGTGCTGCAGGCCGAAGTCGGCCAGGGCCATGCTCGTGGCCCCGAAGGTGCAGCTCTCCACGATGTCGCTGCCGGCCGCGTAGTAGGCGGCGTGGATGTCGCGGATGGCGTCGGGCTGCGAGAGCACGAGCACATCGATGCAGTTCTTGAGATCGCGCGGGTGGTCGGCGAACCGCTCCCCCCGGAAGCCCCGTTCATCGAGCCCGAGGGCGTGGACCATCGTGCCCATGGCGCCGTCGAGCATCAGGATGCGGCTGTCGAGGGCGGAGCGGAGAAGCTGGGTGCGGCTGGCGATCGACGTGGGCATCAATGCTCCTGACAGCGGATCGGACGGAACCTGAGGCTGCAAACAAACCGGAATTTCACGGACCGCGCAGCCGACGGCCCCGATTGCTCGCATCATAGGCGACCCTGCCGGACGGGCATACCTTGCCGGCTGAATGGCGTGGTTCGCCACCGCTCCGACCCGTCAGGCAGACCCCGCGGCCGGAACCCCCTGCCGTTCAAGCGGCCGACCATGCCACGACGATGGCAGCTGGCATGGGGGCGGCTACGATGCGGCGACTGGCGACGATTCCAGACCTGGGCACGGCGGGAACGCCAGCCCTGGAGCCGGTCTGCCCGCCGGCCGTCGGGGTCACCGATCCGGGTCGTGCCGGTTCTGCCGATGAGGCAGAGCCCGCGGCGACGCCGCGGCCAGCCCGGACGATCCGCATCACCCCCAAGGCCGCATTTCCTTGGGCCTCGATCGCCGCGCTCGTCGCCTTCGCCGTCGCGGCCTGGTCGCTGGCCTCCTGGAACGACGCCCGCCGACTCGCCCGGCAGCAGGCCGAGCAACGGCTCGCCGACCGGCCGTCCGCCACCTCGGTGGAGGCCGTGCTGCGATGACGCTCGACGCCCTCGATCAGGCCTTCCTCGACCGATGGCGGTCTCGGTCGGCCACGACCGCAGCCGCTGCCCCAGCGACCGCCGAAACGCCACCGGCTCCGCCGCCCCTCACAGCGGCCGCTCCCGTCGCTGCACCGACCGAGCCTGCCGCGGCCCTGGCTGATCCGCCCGCGGCCGGCGTGGAGACCGTCGATCCGGCCGCCGCTGCGGCACCGCCGGCAGACACCCTCCGCCCGCTCTCACCGTTGGCGAGCCGGCTGCTCGACTCGGCGGCCGACCAATGGCGGCTGCTCGCCGACGAGATCGAAGCGGCCCGGCTGGCCGGCCATCGGGTGATCGCCATCACCGGCGGCGAGCCGGGCGAAGGCCGCACCACCCTCGTGGCCTGTCTGGCGACCACGCTCGCCCGACGCGGTCGCGACGTGAGGATCTGCGACGCCTCCGATCTCGCGGCCTGTGCCGACGGCGTGGTGGGCGGCGGCCGGCTTCACGACAAGCGGATCGTGCTCGTCGACGCGGGCGTCTGGTTTCCTGCGGGGCCGATCCGCCGCAGCCGGCTCGTCGTGGCAAGCCTCGGCTGCGATGCGGCGATCCTCGTGCGGCGGGCCGACCGCGAGCCGACCCCTGCCTGGGCGACGGCCCTGGCCGCGGTGGGCGTGGAGCCGCTTGGCGAGGTGGTCACCTTCGCCCCTCCCCCTGCCGCTTGCCAGGAGACGGCCGCATGATGCCAGCCAACCAGCCCGCGCTCACCGAACCGCAGCTCGCGGCCCTGGCCAAGGTGGCCTGCGGCTCCGAGGTCGGCGGCGGTCTCACACTCCTCGTGGGGCCGGCCGGGGTGGGCAAGTCCACCGTGATCGAGGCCCTGATCGAGGATCGACCCGCGATGGCCGCGGTCAGGCCGCTCGAGGCCTGGCTCGAGGCGAATCCCCACGAGCTGCCGGCCACCCTGATCGTCGACGACGCCCACCTGGCGAGCGACACGAGCCTCTCCATGCTGCTGGCCCGCGTGCGGGCCCGTCGGCCCGAGGCGGCGCTCGTGCTGGTCGGCCAGGGCAGGCTGTTCACGCTCGTGGCTCGCGACACGCGGCTCGAGCAGGCGGTGCGGATCCGAGCGACGCTCCTCCCCGGCAGCATGGCCGACACCCGGCGGCTCGCCGAGGCGAGCCTTCCGGCCGATACGACGCTCCGCGGCGATGCCGTGGCGGCGCTCCATGAAATCGCCGGGGGGGTGCCCGCCGCCATCGTGCGGCTGACCGAACTCACCACCGTGCTCGCCCATGCCAGGCCCGACCGGCTCATCACCGCCGCCGACGTCGAGATGATCCACGGACGGCTCTCACCGCTCGCGGCCTGAGCGGGCATGCCGCTCGGGAGCGAAGGCCGCAAGCGGCAGCGGCGGTTCCCGACCCTCCACAAGATCGGCGAGGATCACGGCCGTGCCTGTGGATTGATGGATGCCGGACCGGTAATGACCGGTGGCGACGAAGGCGTTGGCCACGCCGGGCACCGGTCCGAGCGTGGGCAGCCCGTCGGGTGAGCCGGGCCGAAGCCCGGCCCAGGTTTGCACCATGTCGGCGGCACCGAGGTCACCGAGCAGGTCGGCCGCGAGTGCCCGGAGGCCGGCGATCGCCGCGTCGGTCGTCACCGGCTCGAACCCCACGTCTTCGAGTGTGGAGCCCACGAGGAGATGGCCGTCTTCTCGGGGCACGAGATAGTCGAGCCCGCGATTGACCACATGGTCGAGCCATTGCCGCGGAAACCGAAGCAGCGCGATCTGGCCTCGAATCGGCCGGGTGTCGAGGCGAAGGCCCATCTCCGCGGCGAGCCCACCCGACCAGGCCCCTGCGGCCAGGACCATGCTCGCGGGCCGGAGCGTCTCAGCTCCGGCGGGCGTCTCGAGCCGGACCGCAGCCAGACGATCGCCCACCAGGTCGAGTCCGGTGACGGCGGTCGCGGCCTGGACCGCCACGCCGCGGCTCCGGCAGGATTGTTCGAGAGCGGCCAGATGCCGCGATGGTCGAATCCTCGCTTCCCCAGGCAGGAGCAACCCGTCGCCCAGGCGACCGGCCGCCACGCTCCGTGCCAGTGCGGGCTCGGCGGCTGCCAACGCGGGCCCGTCGAGCCACTCGACCGCGACGCCCCGCGCCCGCCAGGCTTCCGCCTCGGCCGCCAAAGCCGCGGGCGGTTGCCCTGCCACCGGAAGATAAATCCCGCCACACCGCACGAGGCCGGTGTCGATCCCCGTCTCGGCCTTGAGCTCGCCCGCCCACTGCCAATGCAGTCGGTCGCTCAGAGCGGTCAGGGCGGCATTGGGCTCGTCGACCGCCGCTGGCGGCTCGGGAGCGGGGGGAAAGATGCCCGACGCGGCCCACGACGCCGTGCTCCGCCGCGGTTCGCGGGAGACCACCGTGACCCGCCGCCCCCGGCCGGCGAGCTCCCGCGCGATCGACAGGCCGATGACGCCTCCGCCGATGATGCAGCAGTCGATGCTCAAGAACGTCGCAGCAACCTTCGGGGGCGGTCAGGAATTCAGGGGTACGTCGGCATCGGCCACGTTCACCCAGACATGCACATGGGGCGCGCCACGATAGTGCCAGACGAACGACGGCCCTTCCAGCCGCCAGTTGTCCCAGACCTTGTCACCGCCGATATCGCCGGTCGAATAGAAGGCCAGTCGGCAGACATCGAGCCCGCCCTGCCGTTCGAGGCAGCCCTGCACCTCGTCACGGTCGGTCGTGCGGTAGGGCTCCAGCAGGATCGCGAGCACCTTCTCCACTTCCTCTCGCTGGTCAGGCGACAAAGCGGAGACCGGGATCCCGGGAATCGGCTCCCGCCGACCGCGAAAGCCAACGGCGTTTTCCGCAGGGAGTCGGGGAACCAGCGCCTCGGCCCGCTGCCTGCCGTCGAGCATCTCGAAGACGCGGTTGGCGGCGAGGGCCTGTGGCCAGAAGACGTTGCCGGGATGATCCTTCTCCTCGTCGCCCCCACCGGCATCGTGGCCGTAGAAGATCGGGCCGCCGAAGGCGACGTGCTCCGCCGAGTCGCCGTCGCAGCGAAGCGTCATGTGGCGGCCGGTCATCAGGAACTGAAACCTCCCGCTGCCCGGTTCGCCGATCAACGCAACCGAATGGCCGTGGCCGAAGCCGCCGCAATCGTCCTCCATCTGCCGGTCAAATCGGGCATGCCACTCGGGATCGATCAGCCGCTCAAAGATCGCCCGCACGATCTCCTTTTGATCGCCGGTAAAGAAGCCGCTGGCCACCTCGGGCTCGGTGCAGTTCCAATTCGCCCCCACCCGAGTTCGCAGCAGGCCGTACTGCGGGTGGACATGATCCCAGGGGAAGCAAATCGCCTGTCGCTGCTCGGGCGTCAACGAGGCATAGAGCGTCCCGGCGAGCGACTCGGGCGTGGAGGCCGGGGGAATCGACACCCCCGCCAGGCCACGACTTGCGATCAGACCAACGCCACCGGCCACCCCGGCCAAGAGCCGCCGGCGCGACATCGTATCCCGATCAGACAGCATGGAAGGTTCTCCTCGGGAGCCGTACAGCCGCGGATGCGGAGGATCCTGACTCCGACAGCCTACGTCGCGGCCGGAAGCCTGACCAGCAGTGGATCACCAACGACGTGGAGGCTCGGGGGTCGGCGAACGCTCGCGGAGCATCGGGG